>JAGQVA010000344.1 GCA_020438265.1 Bacteroidota bacterium | reverse complement strand
ACCAGAGCAGCTTTTTCCTGCATTCGCTGGGCTTTAATAAGGGAAGGCATACTTTCGGGAACTCCGTCCAGTACAGAGGCTTTCTTTTTGCCTGAGTCGGCTTTTTCCTGCGCTTTGATCTGTTCCCAGTTGACGCGAATTTCGTCCTCTGTTGCGCCTTGCAAATCGCCGTAGATATGTGGATGACGTCGAATGAGTTTGTCAATCTGTCCCTGAATCATTTCATCAAGGGAAAATTTGCCTTTTTCACTGGCCAGACTATTATAAAAAAGAATGTGAAGGAGGAGATCCCCTAATTCAACTTTGATTTCTGAATAATCATTTTGAAGAATGGCATCGGCCAGTTCATAAGTCTCTTCTATCGTCAGATGCCGCAGGCTTTCTTTGGTTTGTTTTCGGTCCCAGGGACATTTTTCTCTGAGTTCTTCGACAATTTCAACCAGTCTTTGGAATGATTCCTGATGTGAATGCATGAATGATATTTTTTAGCTTCGGGGGCGAAACTAATTCCTGTACCACAAAATATCAAATAAACACATCATCCACCATCAGATCATAACTCTCCAGTTCGTCTTTTGGGGTGTTTTTCGCTTTTTTACAGGAAATAATGAGTCTGCTATCTCCATTCTCCTTCTGTATGATATGCAGCTCCAAAACGGCACCGTCTTTAATCGCAATCACGTCATTACCGGAGTCAGACTGACTAACTTTTCGTGCGTCAATGGATTCAATCTGATTCAGTGCTTTCTGAAAATGGCTGATGAGGAGGGAATCTTTCTCAAAAGTCAGCTCCATGCTCAATTTATAGAGGGTCCCTTTATTAAATAAAAAGGTTGTTTCTGTATTATTATACTCCATTTTGATCTCACGATCCAGATCAATAGACAAAAAAGCCATTCCTTCCTGTTCGGATAAATGGTCAAGGATCGTATCAAAATCATGGTCAAAAGAGGCGAATAACCCCTTTTGGGCCTGTCCTGAAAAAAAGGCAAAGAGCAACAGGCTTAATAGTGTGAATTTTCGCATGGGGTTCTAATTTTATTCCTTTCAAAATCAACCTGTTTTCAATAAAATAAAAAAAGACAAGTTTGAAAAGAAAAACCTAACTTCCGTCAGTGCAAACTACTCGTTTAATGATCAGCTTTTTATTCGGGATAATTTCTCTTTCCTGCTTTACCCGGGCACTCGCCCAGGAGGAAAAGCCAGCTCTTCAACTGACGATTAACCGGCAGAATAATTTCACTTACACTTATAGAAATAACTTCTATTTTCTTTATCAAAAAGACCGTTATCGGATGCAATTGCGGGCAAATCACGATGTGTTATTGAATCCCAGCCGCTCCGACAATCCATTTATACAACTCTATTTTCATACCAGTTTTTGGCAGTTTTACCAAATTAGCAAAAAATGGGAGCTTGCTTCATGGTTGGAGTCTGACCAGTTTTTGAATACAGGAAACCAGCGGTACAGCCTTTACGCAGGCGCAACCTACTATCCGACATCTTTCATGTCTGTAACTCCAATCTTTGGATATAGTTGGGATTACCGATCAAAAATTCTCGACCAGGGAGTAAGTCCGGGTATTCTGTTGCGGATCAGAAATAAGAGAGAAGATGGGCTGGAAACCCGAACGGATATTTTTGCACGAAATAAATACATAAACCCCCGTCATCAGCGAAATATTCAGATTAGAAGCGAATGGGCCAAGACCTTTGGTAATTCGGCGGGAGTTGCCCTCGAAATCGAAGGAGGAAGCAATGAAATGGATGATTATACTTCCCAGTCCATTGAAAAAATCAAGGCTGACACCATTTCCGGGCGATTGGGGTTGCAGTATCAGATATTTAATGGACTATTTTGGGAGTCGGAAAACCAGATTACCTATAGTCGCAGAAAATTTGATTACGAACTGAATGAGAATACAGAACCTGAGTTTAATGATTTGTCATTTAACCAGATTAACCTCTATACAAAACAGAAATTTTCTTATGCGGCTAATAAACTGGACGCTTTTTTCACTTATGAATACGAATATCTGAGCAGGCGTTATGAACTGGAAAACTCGATGGATCTGCCTGAACCGGAATTTGAGCGGTTGTTAAAAAGAGAGGAGGAAAAGGATTATTTCCGCAATCTGACCAATCTGGAAATGCGGATCAATTACCGTCCGGTCAAACGACATACGTTTTCTCTCATTGGAACCAACCGATATCTTCAGTTTGATACGCCTTCGGAGGAAAATTTTTCAGACCACGATCAGTTGAATTATGGCCTGAGCGGAGAATGGAATACCAGCTGGTCCCAGAATTTCTCCACACGCTATAAACTCATTGGAAGCCTGCGCAAATATGCGTTTCTGTTTAAGGAAAGAAGTCAGGACAATTACACCCAGCGAAACCTGCGAATGGAATTTGATTACCGCTGGCAAATTAACCCGAAACTGCTTATTCGGGGGAGTCAGTTTATTTATGTCACGTATAACGTCAAAGATTTTGAAGACAGAAACCTGACGGATCGTTCTACCCGAAATCTAGAATCCCGATTATATTTCAGATACCGGCCCAAGCGAAAGGTTACCTATGAGCTTTCATTATACAGAAAGGAATTTCATGTTTCTTATTTGAATTGGGACGCTTTTTCAGAAACGACACTGGATACGACTTCGATTTATATTATTGAAAACACCAATCAGATTCAGTTAAAATCACCCTGGGAATCAGCTGCCATTTTCCTCGATTTGGGTTATAAACATTTTAGTCAGCTGCGCTTTCAGAATACAACCATGACCAGTCTGTTGAACATTCTGACACCTATCAATTTACATATTCGCAATCATCAAACCGGCCCCGTAACCGGAATTCGTTTTTTACACAGGAAACCCGCCAATTTTGAGCTTTCAGTTTGGTGGCAGATTCAATATCAGGATAATAAATACAGTGAAACGACCAAATTGATTTCGCTGTCCACCAATTATCAGGAAAAACAGCTACAGGAAGTGGATGTACATTTCAGACCGTTTTTTCGCCTTCAGGCAAATATCTTTTTTGCGGCACCGCCTGATTTTTTCCGGGTGCGGTAAATTCTGTAGAGACGCGATTAATCGCGTCTCTACAAGGTTTTAATCAGCATATTTTTCTGCAATTTTCGCTAATTCGGTTTGAATTTCTGTTTCAGAAAGCCATTTCCCGGCAACCATCACACCCGCGTTATCCTGAATGCGGGTAACATCTTCCAGCGGGTTCTTATTGACCAGAATCAAATCCGCCGCAGTTCCTTTCACAATCGTTCCAAAGTCCCCTTCCCTGGCAAAATATTTCGCAGGATTAGATGTTCCCAATTCAATGCTTTGGAAGTCAGACAACCCACAGTTTTTCATTGCGACGAGCTCATGGTGAATGGAAAATCCCGGAACATTAAAAATCTGTGGCGCATCAGAGCCCAGTACAATTAACACATCGTTGTCGTACAGTGCTTTTATCATTTGACGGCGAATATCAATAAATTTGTCTACCATTTCCCCGTCATAATTTTCCAATTGCTGAAAACTGTATTTTCGCTGTACCCACTGCTCACGGGTGCGGGGAGACATGTATTTCATTTCCGGCTGGGAGATCGTTGCCTGTGGCTCCTCTGTGGAGGTCCAGCGCTCCATGAGTGCCTGGGTAGGAACGATGGCTACGCCTTTTTCTTTGGTCATTTGAGCCAGTTCGGGAATGAGGTCAGTACTGGCCAGATTGGTAAAATTATATCCAAAGAATCCATTTTCATTAGGATAGACTCCGGCGTCTTCCGGAACAAGTCCTTCCAGATATCCGTCCACATGATCAATCGAAGCATAATCAGAAGCAATGGCGTGTCTGATCCCAACATCTACCGGAACGTGGCCCGCATAGGGAATGCCCACTTCTTTGGCTGTGGCTACGACCTCATCGAAGACTTCACGTTTCAAACCAGGGTGGATTTTAAGGAAATCATATCCTTCATTTTTATGGGCCCTGACAATAGAATCAGCAGTGGCGAGATCAGGAACAGAGTTTCCGTTAATCGAAGTACCTGAAGTATAGATTCTTGGTCCAAGGACTTCACCTTCTGCCACAAGTTCTTTCAATTCAATATGATAAGGTTGTCCCAACATTCCCCGAATCGTGGTAATTCCTCCTGCCAGATAAAGAAACAGCGTTTCCTTAATCAGCGCATTATCGCCGTCAGGAGCCAGGTCGGGAATGTGAGCGTGCATTTCCGCCAGACCAGGCATGAGGTATTTTCCATCTCCCTGAATGGTCTGGATTCCTTCAGTGATTTCGATTTCCCCGGAGGGAACGATTTCAGCGATTTTGCCATTACGTACCCAGACATCCTGCCCCTGGATGATTTGCTCTCCGGTCATGGGGATGACATTGACATTGACAAAAACCTGATCTGAAGACTCGGGTTGATAGGTATGAGTTTGCTGATTGGATTCGCTACAGGAAACCAGCCATAAGGCCAGACTAATGAGGAAATAAGTAGAAGTTAGATAGGGTTTCATTTTTTTCTGTTTTTCGAAAATATAGAAAAAATATGATTAAACGACCTTTTAGTTTTTTAGAATGTAAGAGGTAATCTAATAAGGCATAGGCTTTTAAGCGACATTTAATCTTCCCCACAGATGGCACAGATTTCACGGATCTAAACGCCTAAAATGGGATTTATCTGTGAAATCTGTGTTATCTGTGGGAGCTTTTCAAAAAGTGTACGGTAGTGAGTACATTCATCAATTTCCTACCACTTCCCTATCGACTTACTAAAAATATCCTGGGTAATCTGCTCCAGAACCTCTTCGATCTTATCTCTTTCCACACTGGAAAAATCCTCATCTGCATCAAAATCAACAAACCGGGTAAAACTTTGTTCCCAGCTGTCATTGGGCGTGACATTATTGTCAAATTTGACTTTAATGGCAATCGTAAGCCGGTTCTGAGCGGCACGATCATCTCCCGAGATCGCTACCGGAAGCATCGAGTAACGAGTAATACTTCCACCGAGTTTGACATCAGCGGCTCCCGTTGTCAGTGAAAGTTTGGATTGATTGAGAAAACGATCCTGTAATTGCTGGGTTACTTCCTGGGCCAGGTAAGGAACCACAATCTCTGCTTCATTGATAAACTGCTCTACACTTAAGGTTTCCAGACTGGAGTCTGCACTTCCTCCGGTAAAGTTGAACTGCACGCGGCAGGCAGAAAACGTGGAAAGAAAAACAATTCCAATCAGAAACAGGATAGATTTGAGAGAATAAAATCTTTGTGCTTGCATTATAATGGCCTTCCGTTAAGATTAAAGATCAATATCATAATTCTGTATCTTTCGATACAAGGTACGCTCCGAAATTCCCAGCTCAGTAGCTGCTTTCTTTCGGTTGCTGCTGTGTTTATTCAGCGCTTTGATAATCATCTCTTTTTCCTTTTTGGCTAAAGAAAGAGACTCTTCCAATAGTGCCGGCCCGGAAGTGGAAAGTTGGTCGTTATCAATAATTTCCGGCGTTTCGTACGTATCGTCAAAGTGATCAGAAGGTATATAGGGAGCACTGCTGATATTATCCAGATCCATTTTGGAAATACCCAGTTGGAGAAACATTTTCTTCAGATCTGCCACCTCTTTTCCCAGATCGTAAATCAGTTTCATCATCATATTGCGGTCCTCGGTATAGGTATTCCCGTTTGGCTCATCCGAATAAGGATTTTTGAGGCTGACCACACTGGGAAGATAACTCTCCTGAATCATGAGGTTTTTTTGCAATACGGTAGCTGAAACGAGTTCGCCTTTTACCAAAACGGTGAGCTTTTCTACCAGATTTCTCAGCTCTCTCACGTTTCCCGGCCAGCGGTATTGTTGTAGCAAGGGTTTGGCCTCCGGAGTAAGAACGATGGCGTCGCGGTTGTATTTCTCCCCAAATTCAAGGGCGAAATAATTAAAAAGTAATTCGATATCATCACCACGATCCCGCAAAGGAGGCACTA
>JAGQVA010000343.1 GCA_020438265.1 Bacteroidota bacterium | reverse complement strand
TTACTGGCTGAATCAATGTCTGAGGGTTTGCGGCAAGACCATCCCCAAATTGTGCAGACAAGTGTTAGAAAAATGGTATAAATTCTTATTGTAGAAGCTTTTTACAAATCCAGAATCTCCCAGTTTCCTTCCATGTCTAATAGCATTAATCCAAATTGCTTTTGAGTGATAGAATATACTGTTGAAATCGTTGTAACGATACGATTTCCATCAGGAGAGACCGATAACCCAGGTTCCAGTACATAACAATCTCTTCTTTCCCATAAGGAAATGATTTCTTTTGAAAGAACATTGTATTTATACATCTGATCAGGAGTAGAAAATACGACATCGGAGAGTCCTTCCAAAGGATCGTATTTGCCTGTTACACTAATCGTATTATTACTCATATAAACTACCGTACCTAAATCTTCAAAAAATGATTGAGTTAAAAAAGACCATTGGTAGCTGAGGTCTGAGGTTTTGAAAGCTGTAATTGAATCTGTGTTAGCGGTAATCAGGAAGGAATCATTAGCCCAATAATCATAAATGGGAGTTAACAGATTCCATTGGTGGGAAATATTACCTTGCTGGTCCATGACAACCAGACTTCCCAAATCAGTTTGCCCAATTAGTTTATCTCCGTACCATTTTATTTGCCCAAATTCAACCGAAGTTTGTAATTGGGCTGGTTCAGTTGCATCACCAGTTAATACATAGGTTTTAGAATCATGAATAAAAGCGATATCACCAGAACTACTATAGGCAATATGTTCAATTGGTTCTTTTCGCTCCAAAACAACCTTGGTTGTACCTTTATTCAAGTCATACTTTATGACCTGAGACTTCTCTTTTTTTTCTAAAAAGCAAAATATAGTTTGTTTTGAATCATCAATAAAATGAGGAATTTTATATCCGGGATATACCTCTTCGACAAAAGGTTGAGGCACAACATAGGCTGTAAAATAATTTTCGCAGAAAGACTCATTAACAGCTTTTTTACAAGCGGAGAATAGAAGCAAGAAAACCAGGGTAAGGGATAATATGATACTTCGCATGAGATTATTGTTAAAAATGATCTTACAATAAACACCTACGACCCCCGATTCCAGGGTTCCAGTACCTCCCATTCTCCATCCATTCCCACTAGCATGATGCCAAAGCGTTTATGATCTAAAGGGCGTTGATACCCCGTTGAAACAGTAACTACCACAAAATTCCCATCAGGAGATAAAGAAATTCCTGGCTCTACAACAAGACATTCCTGCTGTTGCCAAATTGAGGCTACAGTTTGAGTTTCTAAATTATAACTATATATCTGATCAGGAGTAGAAAAAAACACATCTGTTAAACCTGTTTCAGAGTCAAATTTGCCTGTAACACTGATTCTATGCCGAGTTTCATATTTAATATTCCCCAAATCCTTATAATAAGAATTGACAGGTAAGGACCATTGGTAAGTTAAATCCGGGAGGCGAAGGACCGTGATTGAGTCTCTATTTCCGACAATCAGTACCGAATTGTATGCCCAGTAATCTTCTGCCATGGTTTTCAAATCCCATTGGTAGGACTGATTTCCCTGTTTGTCAAGTTCAAATAAAAGCCCCACATCTGCCTGGCAAATCATTTTATCCCCGTGCCATTTCACATATCCAATATCCATAAAAAAAGGAATTTCTACAGCTTCTGATTTTTCTTTTTCTACAAGATAGAGTTTCCATTTATGGATAAAGGCAATATCTCCTGTAGGACTATAATCAAAGGTTTGGATCTGCTCGTCTGATTCAAATATCTTTTTGTTTCCCCCTTTGTCGATACAGCGTCTCATTACCAATGATTTGTCTTCTTTTTCTTTGACAAAATAAATAGTAGATTCTTCACTGGCCGAAAAACGAGCTGCTTTATAGCCAGGGTAGATCTCATGAGTAAATGTGCCTATTATACCACCATCGGACCGAGAGAGGGCTACTTGACACTCATCAATATTTGAAGGTCTACGACAAGACCATCCCCAAATTATACAGGCAAGAGTTAGATATCCCAATAATACTTTATTTGCCAGCTTTTGCATTTTGTTTATTGTTTGATAAGTTTAAGGGTTACATTTTCACGATCATTACTAACTTTCAGAAAATACAATCCCGAAGGTTGTGTGCTAATGTCAAGAGTGAGAGGAATATTTTTGATTGGGATATCCGACATTTGCAGAACAGAAATACCTGCTAAATTTAAAACTTCCAAGTTACACATACCTGACAATTTTGTTTTTAACAAAACCTCAAAACTTCCATTATTAGGATTCGGAAAAACTTCAACCACAAAATTTTCTTCAAATTCTGAAGCAATAGAAGTTCCCCATTTTTTGGTATGCAAAGTCCAGGCAAAAGTTCCTGTCTGGGAATTAGGATTAAATGGGAACCAAGTATTGACGGGAACTCCATTAACCAAATCACTCTTAAAATGATACACATAGCCTTCTACAGTTGCATATGTAGTACTTACATTGGATAAAATGAATCCCGGATCTCCTGATAATAATAAATTACTGCTTCCGCCCTGAGTCTGAGCTGGCAATAAAACATCTGAAGAACTCCCCCTCGGCCAACTAGCCAGAAGGGTCATGTTCCACGGCAGATTATGTGGAATTATAGTTGTATAATGATAAATGTCTACTAAATAAGTTCCATCCTGAATAGGTACTGTAGGAGAAGGAAGAGGAGGAATTGGCGAAAAAATACTTGTATAATGCGCACTTAGGGCACCTTCTGAAAACTCGATAGTAGCATTGGCCTGGAAAAGAGTAAAAGCCCCGATAGTCGTTTCATGTTCATAGTGAATAATATCAAAAGGAGGAATTAAATGATCCATCACCTTACCAGCATCAAGGCGACCAAATCCAGTTAATTCATTGGGGGATGAATTTGTTGAAATAGGTGCATTATTAGTAGAATTTGGTAAGGCGAAGGCATACAACTGTAACATTTCCTCTACATCCTCAGGGGCTAGATTCTGAGGATTGGGATTGGGGTCATTTTTATAACTCATCATTAAGCCAGCTACGCCGCTCACATGAGGCGCAGCAGCAGAAGTACCATCAAATGGGTGATAATGAGAATCATCTTGCCATAAAAAGTTTCCATATAACCATGATCGAGGACCTTCGTCAAGTGTAAAAACAATATCTATTGTTCCTGGAGCAGCAATATCTACTGCCGAGCCATAATTGGAGGTATATGGGGCAGGTGAATTCCCATCATTTTCTCCCGCAACAACAAAATTACCATCACTTCCAGTAGCTCCGACTGAAATTATTTGATTATCCTTTGAATCCACATATCTTCCAGGCATTGTTTGAGCAAGATCTCCTTCATTCCCCATTATGGCAACTGAAGTTACCTGATGTAAAAAAGAAGTATTAAATGCTCTAAAAGTTAATTCATTTGCATCTCCATACCAACTATGATTACCAATATGTAAAGCCTCTCCCAAGTCCCTTGCTGGACTTGATAAAGCTCCATCTACTATTGCGGCAGTAGCAGCATCTAAAGATACGTAACCCGTGTTGTCAAAAGGAAAAATTATCTTCATCGCATACAACGAAACGCCCGGATCGCTATCGTCATTTCCACCTGCAATTCCAGCAATACCTTTATTATTATTTCGAACCGCACCAATTATCCCCGCAACCTTGGTTCCATGTGATTGTTCTACATCATCATTATCTTTATTATTATCAATGGGAAGATTACTGACATAATCCCAACCTCCCTTTACACGAGATTCCGCAAAAACATCCTTATTATTATTACACAAATCATTATGAGACCATCGAATTCCGGAATCAAAAACCCCTACTCTAACATGCGGTTTACCAGTCTCAATATCCCAGGCATCCTCAACATTGATATCGTTATTCAAACTCCCATTATCCCCATGTAGTGATATTTGTTTATTATCATACTTGTCATCATTGGGTACGCTACCACTTTTGAATACAGAATTTAGCTCAGCATACCATACATAAGGATAAAGACTCTCAAAACCAGCCGCTGCATCTGCTTCCCGATTTCCACTACCTGAACGAGCGGTAGAAACAGGCTCCGGCAACCGAATCACAAGGGTATTCCAGAGATATTTCACCGGGATGGTATCTCCCAGGCGGGTAACTGACATAGAGTCAGCTATCGTAAGGTTCTTAAAGACTTTATAGGCATATCCTTCTTTGATATTACTCATTCCCGGTTCTAATTCCAGTTCGTCAAGAATCGGCCCTTTCACAAAACGGCCAATATTTCCAAAAATAATATCTGTACTCTCAAATTCAGATTGATGTAGGGCTTCTGGCGCAAAACTCACCACTACTTCATCCTTAACGTGAGTAGGATTACCTGTACTATCCATAACCAAATCTGCTGAAGCATCCCAAAAAGTATACTTAAACGCCACATACTGATAGTTCCCATTCTGAAAACTCCTCCCTGATACATAAGCACTTGCTCCATTGGTAATAATTTCTCCACCCACATATTCTCCATCCTCCACGTTTTGTTCCCAAAGTTTTTGGCCGTCCACATCAAAAGCCATGACTGTGAGTCTTTGTTCATTATTGATTGCTTCGTACCCGGTTACATAAATCACATCGTCTCCGCTAATATGCATGGAAGTTGCCGCCGCTGGTCCTCCTCCTCCAGTTGTTTCTACCCGGTCCCACGCGAGTGCCCCGTTGGGTTCATATTTGAGAAGAAGAAAATCCTGTCCCAAAGGATCTGAAAGATAACCACAAACATACACATTGCCTTGGCTGTCCAGCCCTAAGCCCGTTGCACCATCCTGACCGGTATGGGAATAACTTACTTCCCAGAGAATATTGAGCTGAGCATCTAATTTTACTGTCTGTATATAATAATCGATTCCATTATCACTGGCTCTGCCTGTAAGAAAAAAATTACCTGAATTATCCCGAACGATTCCTGCGGGTTCATCAAAGCCGATTCCTGGTTTATCCAGGCGGGATTCTTCCTGTTGAATTCCATCTTCATCATACATCACAGTGTAAAAATCCCATTCACCCAGGCTATCTTCACTAGCGCCTGTTACTGTAATTTCGCCATTATCAGCCACCAAACTTACGGGTACATCTCGCCCTCCAACATAGTCATAGTTTTGGGCCCATAGTTGGGCTCCGTCTTCATCAAACTTTAACGTAAGATAGTCAAGATCCGTCGTTTGGCCCAGACTTGCAGCAGTCAGATAGAGGTTTCCACTGGCGTCTTCAGCCATAGCTGTGGGTACATCGTATTGGCCTTCATAGTCATGGGTGCTGCTCCATAGCAAACTCCCATTACTATTATAATGAAGCAGACCAATATCAAAATCTTTATTGCTATCATACAGCGCTGCTGCAACCGTCAAATCCCCATCTGAGTGAAGGATAAGAGCTATTCCATAGTCATTTTGGGCATCATGGTCATAGGTTTCCTGCCATACAAGATTTCCATCAGAGTCATATTTGGTCAGGAGCATATCGGCACCATTACCAACCGTAAAGGTATTGCCGGTTGTGTATAGATTTCCACCAGGGTCAGTAACCGAGGCTGACCATGCAATGGTATCAGGCAAGCCGTATTGAGCCACCCATTCCTGGTTAACCAATACTTGAGCATCAGCTTTGGTGAGAAAAAAAGCCAAAGCAATCATTAAAGTGAAGTGAAGTGAAATTTTCATTGGTGTGAGTAATAGAAATTATGTCTGAGTATAATTCCAAAGTAAGAAAACTTTTTCGAACAGAAAAATATTAATTTCAAGAAACTAACTACAGGCATTGATTTCAGTTAGAGGATGGGCTTAGGTAAGCCATTTAGCCTGTTAGGAGTATGGAGTAGTTCCATGGTAATCTCATATCGTAAAATTTCGGAAAACAATAGTGATTATCATGAACGTCTCGCGAAAAATGTATTTTTATAGAAAACCACTGCAAATTCTCTCCTTTTTCCAACCCTAAACCTCCCCCATAAGTCTGTTTAGTAAGAGGCGTTTCTGA
>JAGQVA010000342.1 GCA_020438265.1 Bacteroidota bacterium | reverse complement strand
AAGACGCCGAATTGATCCTGGAAAATGACAAACAGGAAGACATTGACTTTGTCATTCAAATATTTCACGAGACCATGAGTCTGGTTTGTCAGCCTTTCCACGTCAAAGAATTTGACTTTGGAGATGATAATTATTTTGCCAAAATCTATGAATACGGAGAAGCTGCCGCCAATAATAAAGAAATGCGCAAGCAGCCTCCCCGGGGTTCCAAACACGGTTTGTATATGAATCGCGCCTTTTTTGGCCTATATTCTATTTTGAATCAGCTGAAAGCGAAGGTTGAAACACGGAAATATCTGGATAAATAGCGCTTATCGCCCCAACACATATCCCACTGAAATCTGGAAGACCCTGTTTCTGAAAATAGGGGCTTCTTTGTCTAAATCGATCAGGCCAATATTATGCCTTCCTTCAATTACAACTCTTTCGACGATTTCATAACTTGCGCCAAGCAAGAAGGAAAGGTCAAGGGCTTTTGTATCATCTTTATTATCATACGTCCCTTCAAACTGTCCCTGAAGCACCTTCCCTTTCGAGGTAACCAAAACCCCCAGTTGAGATCCTATATACACAAAAAGCCCATCGATTACTTCGTATTTTAACATCACAGGAACATTGACATAATTGACAGAAATTCTGATTTTGGAATTGGCAAATTCAGAAAATTCTGTGGCTCCCTGAAGAGAAAATAATAATTCACCTTGCAGCCTGAGTTGATCCGCTACTGCGCCAGAGGCAAATATTCCCAGATGTGTTCTGATTCTTGGACTCAAATCTCCTTCGGCAAATCGCCGGGGAGTTCTGAAGCCGGAGATGCTTAAACCTGCTTTAGGTCCAAATTCAAGGTTTAAATCCTGGGTAAAGGCAGTTCCTGTCGTAATCAGGACGAGGAAAGAAATGAATAAATGTTTCATAGGATTTTAGTTAGTCATTGAATAATAAGATAACGCTTCATTTTGTTTTTTATACAAGAATATTTCAGATTCGAAGGAATAAACGCACGCATCTTCTCGACAAACGGCATTCATCTCCTGAGAAAAGTTCTCCATCAGGGAAAAGATCAATCACAGCGAATAAAATTGTCCACAGCCAAATTATCTGATAACTTACTCATGATCAGTTTATTCTGAGTCGACACCAAGCTTATTATGGAGTTCTCTGTTACACTCGTAAAACCGAGAATACCATTATGTCATCACCACTATCTATCCTTGTCAGTCTGCTCTTACTGGCCCAATTTTCCTTTGCCAATTATCCCGATAACTGGATCAACCCGGAAACGGAAAGGGCAATTCAGCGAACCCTCACCTATTATTTTTACGGGGACGGGATTCACGATATAGAAACCCTTACCAAAGCGTACCACCCGCAGGCTTACCTGACTTATGTAGACGTCAATACGGGGAAATATGAAAAATTTCATGTGGGAGATTACCTAAGTACCCTGGCCGGGAAAAAAGCTCATCCTGTCAAACGAATTCTGAAAGTAAGGCACATGGATATCACCGGGCATGCTGCACAGGTTAAAACAGAGATCATATACCCTGATCGGGGCATGAGAATCAATGATTATCTGACTCTCCATTATCTGGAAGAAGAATGGAGGATTGTCAGCCGCACTTCCTATAAAGAATTTGCCAGTTTTGAAACAGAGAAAATTCCATTCTGGAAGAAATCCCTTCACGAAAACCATCAGCAAATCAATCAGGTGCTGGAAAAATATCTGGAAGGAGGAGATGAAAATAATCCGGAAGCCTTAAAAACAGCCTTTCATCCTCAGGCTGACCTCAGCTATATCGATCCCAGAAAAGGAACGTATCATTCGGTCAATTTTGACGACTACCTCAATCAGAAATTGTACACTACGCCAGAAAAGGTAACGCCCAAAAGAAATCATGAAATACAATCCGTAGATATTACGGGAAATATTGCTGTGGCCAAGATCAGAATTCGTTACAAACGCTATAAAGCTTCGGTTACCGATTATGTTTCATTGATCAAATCGGATGGCAAATGGCGGATCATCCACAAAGCAACAGACAAAGAAAAAAAGGCGATTTTGGCCCCTGTATAGGCCTCAATTGTAAAGATTCACACCTACCGATGTATCGGTAATTAGATTTTAGTAGTTAAATACAATTCTTAATTCCGTAAAGCAGCTGCTTGCTCATAGGCAGCTGTTTTTGTTTTTACTTTTTTTTTACGAGTAATACACTTTCAGGAAGTCAAAACAAGAAACAAGAAAGGCATATCTAAAAAGTTAATCGACTGATTATCAGGAGTGATACTTTTTACTTTTCACATTCTTGTTTCTTGTTTTTACTTAAAATTAAATGTGCCCAAATATTTAAAATGCTTACAAACCAGTAATGTAGAGTTTCCCACCAACCACGGAGGGATTATCCCCATTACTACATTTCTCCTTAGGATTGGGTAGAGAGTTCACTATTTTAGATGTGCTCGTGTCCAGATTGCCAAACTGTTGAATAGAATTTTTCATTGGCTATGACTTATTTTTACTATCAATCTCTAACCAGAGAATTTGAACTGATTAAGGAAAGAACGACCTTATTTCCTGATCATCAATTATCCTCTTCTGCTCTAAAAAAACTTATTTCATCCTCTCTCAGAACTATTCTCAATCGTTATCTACCACAAAACGTTCGGGTGGGACACGGTCATATTATAAGTGGGAATCATATTTCTGAAGAAATGGATCTTCTTTTTTACCGGTCTGAATCAAGACTCTGGTATCAGGAAAACCAGTTTGTGGTCGCAAACGCCAACGACGTTTCAGGTATTGCATCTGTTTTTCCAAAAGTCGAAGATCTCCACCAGTTGAGTACATTTATGGCTCATCTGGCCCATGTTGCAGGCAAAACATTTGAAGGAATCAGCCACGATCCCCGATCTTTTTTTGATAGCCCCGGAGATAAAAACCAACAGCAAAATATCTTCACGGGAATGCTGGTACTGGATTATGAAGGGCAAGACTCCGATCAGGCCATTCTGGATGAATTATCTTCTGTTTCCAGAAAAGATTCCTTAAGAATCATCCATTATCTCACACCTGGCGTCAATCGTTTTTTTGCACATCAGGGAAATACACAAGGCTGGGAGTCCTATTATTTCCCCGAATCCGATCATACAGGCCTGACTTGTTTTATTGGAAATATCCTGGAGCATTTTTCCGGGTCTCAAGCCAGTCCGTTCCCACAATGGTTGAATGAAAAACGTTTGACCAACGGATCGACCTATCCGAAATCCGATTTCCCTGGACTCAAAACTAATATGAATGGCTACCATTCACATCAGGAATCTCCTGAAAACAACTCTCAAAACGATTTGAATCATCGGATCTCGGTTCCATCATCAGAATCAAGTGTGTTGGTATCAGAACCGATAGCAAAAGTGGAGGAGTTCATTGAGAAACCAGAAGAAGAGGAAGTAAAAATGGAAGAATCAGTGGTTGAGGTAGAAGAAATTCCAGAAGAAGAACCGGAAATGGAAACCCAAACCGAAGCTGCATTCACTCCAACAATTGAATTGGTAGAGGTTAAATCCGTGGGCGAACAAACGGAAACCGTTGATTCTGATGAAATAACGAGCCAGGAAGAAGAGGTTGAAAAAGTTGAAGATAAAACAAGTGACGATACAGAGAGCCTTGTTGAAGTCCCTGAAGAAACCGTAGAGGAAGATCAGGTTGAAACTGAAGAAAAAGTTGAAACAACGGAAGAAGTTGTAGAAGAAGACGAAATCAATGAACCGGATGAGGTCACAGAGGAAGAGCAGAATACCCTCCAAACAGAAGAAGCGGTTATAGATGAAATCAGGGAAGAAGAAACCCAGGAAGAAGAGCAGGTAGAACAAGAAGAGACCGTCGATTCAGAAGAGGATATTGACACCGGAAGCATTGACCAGGAGGAAATTTTAGCAGAGGAAGAAGCCACTTCTCAGGATGAAGAAGATCAGGATGAGCCCGAAGATCAATCTGCCAAATCTTCTCCTTCCCTTGTAATTCCTGTAAAAAAACATGTTTCAAACTCGGTCAGATCTCATAAAAGGGCTAAAAAGGCTCCTAAAAAACCTGGCAAAGAAGTAGTTCTGGCAGAAGGAAATACCATTCTTCACCACGCTATTCTTAACGGGAACCTGGATGAATTTGCAGGAATTCTCGAAAAAAATATTCACCTGATTGAGAGCAAGAATAAAAATGGAGATACCCCTTTACATCTGGCCATTGAAAACAATCTGATGGATATCGCTGAATTGCTCATTCTGCATGAAGCAGATGTCAATTCAAGAAACTATACCTATGATGCACCTCTTCACGCAGCAGTTTTGGTTGATTCTCCGGAAATGACGGAATTACTGATTCAGAATGGAGCTGAGGTAGAAGTTCGCAATAACCGGGCGCATACTGCATTGCACAAAGCATCCATTCACGGATGTGCTGATGCCGCCAGAGTATTAATTGAAAATCACGCTGATATCAATTCCAGAATGGAAAAAGACATGCTTCCTATACACCTGGCAGCCTGGTATGGGCAAGGGGAGATGATAGAACTATTGATCCAGGCGGGTGCAGATCTGGACGGAGTTAATTCAGATGGTAATTCTTCGCTGCATTTTGCAGCCTTTAATGGACAGGTTAAAGTGATAAAAATTCTGATCAATCACGATGCTGATCCTACGATTGTCAATAAGTCTGGTGAGACCTATCTCCAGGGATTAAATGAAGGATATAGTGGGGAAATGATTAAAGTACTGGAATAGAAGTTTCACTTTCATAGCCAATTGCGAAGTCCTCTCAGGGGCTTCGCATTTTATTTTTCAGAAAAACACGATTTTTTGAAATAAATTCTTAACTTAATGCTATTGGCAAAAAGTCTACCCTATGTAAGGGTTTTGGTGTCTGATTTTAGATCTGATACCCGAAAAGTTAGTGAATTACCTAATTAGTATAGAGTATGACTTACCAATCGGTTGCTTCTTTCCACATTTTCCATTCTGATAATACTCCTGCGAAAAGGACTCAGGTCTTAATTCAAACATTGGCTCACCAACCCTATTTACTGGACATGACTGATGAAGAGGGCTGGATTCACATACCCTTTTTATCTCCCGTCAAAAGGCCTTTAGGCAGAGTTTTTATTAAGGGGAAAATGGTATATTATGGCTATCTGGATGTAAAAAAAATAACCCTTAGCCTAACCTTAGCCTAGGGGTGGTCAGTCCGAAATTGAATAACTAAATTCTGGAACCGGGCAGTTTGGGTATAACGATCAATTTCCGGAGATTGCAGACTTTCATCTTCCCAGACACGGTATCCTTTTTGGAGTGCTTCAATCATTGCGTTAAAAAACGCATCTTCTTCGTCAAGCATAGCCAGTAATTTGGCTGTTTCAACGAAGGGAACAGGATTCCCGGGGTCAAGATTCGCTGCACGTTGAAAATCTTTCATCGCCAGATCCAGTTGTAATAACTCACACCTCATTTGCCCGAGGCGTAAAAATATTTCAGGATTGTCCGGATTTACCTGTGCTGCTTTCTGAAAATCGTTAATCGCCGCTTTAAATTCTTTCTTGATTATAAAAACCTCTCCTCTTTGGATCAGGGCTTTTTCGTGTCTGGGCTGATAGTAAATAGCGGTAGAAAGTTCCTCGATCGCAGCATCTTCTGCTTCCAGTTGTAAGTAACAGGCAGCCTTGCTAAAATAACCTTCCGGGTTTTCGGGCATCAGTTCGGTAAATTGCGCAAAATCTTCGAGCGCCTCTTCAAAGATATCCATTCTGTACAGGGCCACTCCCCGGTTAAACACTGCCTCCACATTGGATGGATTAATTTCTATTGCTTCCGAATAATCTTCAATGGCTTCCTCAAGCCTTTCTGAAGCTGCGTGAGACAATCCCCGATTAAACCATGCTACATCTTCATAAGCATCCAGGTTAATCGCCCGGCTAAAATCTTCAATGGCTTTGTCAAATGAACCAATCCGGTGCCAGGCAATTCCTCGCATCACGTAAGCAGAGATATA
>JAGQVA010000341.1 GCA_020438265.1 Bacteroidota bacterium | reverse complement strand
AAAAGGAAACAAAGAGGTCAAGAACATCTTTATGCTCATAGCCAGGTCGGTAGCCAAAATGAAGACCGAATTAGGAGAATTTTACCGCCAGCTCAAAGCACGAAGAGGAGCCCCTGTAGCCATCAAAGCGCTCGCACGAAAAATTGCCATCAGATATTATCGAATCATGAGATTTGGAACGGAATATACCGTCAAAGGAATGGAACATTTTCAACAGAATTTCAACCAACAAAAAACGAAAATGCTGATTAAGCAAATTAAGGCCTTAAACCCTGATATACAGGAAGTTATTAAAATGATCTCATGAAAGATTTACATACTTGTCATTGGGAGTGAAGCGAGGAACCTATGAGCCGCGCTAAACACGTACTGAAAATCTGGAAGACCTTTTTTAAAATCCTATTTATTAATCACCTCAAACTCCACCCTACGATTTTGCTGTCTACCTTCAGGCGTATTATTGGAAGCAATAGGGCGATACATTCCATACCCTTTTACCTTCATTCTGGCGTCCAGAATTCCCTTTTTTACCAGATATTTTTTGACTTCTCTGGCACGGTTAAGAGATAACTCTACCTTTTCAGTCCGATTACCAGTATTGTCGGTATGCCCGCTGACAAGGATATGCACCCTGGGATTGAGTTTCATAAAGGCTACTACCCGCTCAAGTTCCGCATAAGAGGTTTCCAGTAAATCCCATTCCCCGGCATTAAAGTAGATATTTTTGAGAATCAGAGAACTACCAATACGAATTGATTCGAGGGCAATCTCTTTCTTCACGGTAGTTTTAGAGTTAAGGGTGTCTAGCCAGATGTCTTCTCCGAAGAAGAGATATCCGGGTGTCAACACATTGATACTGGCCAGGCCATAGGCAGGCAAGGGCAATACAAAAGAACCATCCGTAGATTTGGAGACTGAGCCTGAAATGGAGTCAAGGCTTTTATTATCGGTCAATACAATTTGGGCTTCCAGAAACTTCCCTGTGTCTTTATCTTTGACGGTTCCAAGCATTAATGGAGGCGTAACATAAGCGCGGGTAGAAGATTTGGCGGGGTCGCTAAAATTGGCCAGCCAGATATCGGAACTTCCATTATGCCCCGGTACGGGTCCACTTTTCCGGGGAAGTTGGGAAAAACCCATTGTCAGGAAACCTCCTTTTTTGAGTTCCACGACCTGCTCCATCCCATCAGCTCCTGCGTAACCAAGGGTTCTCGACCATTTGCGGTTCCCGTTCTGGTCAAGTTTGAGAATCCACCCGTCATAATACCCGTAGTTGTATTCAATTTCACTATCTTCTTCTCCAGGACGAGATTTAGTGATCCCACAAACAACATAATTACTATCGCTGGTTTGTATCACGTGGTTGGCACCTTCTTCCCTCCTTCCTCCAAATGTTTTGCTCCAATGAAGAATCCCTTCCTGTGACATCTTAAAAACCCAAAAATCGCCTAATCCCCGATGACGGGGCACGTATCCGTCACCTGAAAAAGTCGTACCAGCTACCACAAAATTTCCTTCATGGTCGATGATCGTTGAATGAATATCATCATTTTCAGCGCCTCCAATGCTGGTTTGCCACTTTATATTGCCTTTTGTATCCATTCTGAAAATCCAGCAATCTTTTTTCCCAAGATTGGTTTTTACATCTCCGCTTCCACCAGGAGAATCAGAAGCATTAAAAACCATCAATTCCCCCGAGGAAAGTTCATGAATCCGATTGACCTTCTCATTTCCTGCCCCGCCAAAATGTTTTTCCCAAATAAAATTCCCATCCTTATCCAGACGGGCAATCCAGCTATCGAGTGAACCATGATGAATGGAATACATATCACCATTGACAGAGCCCGATTCGCCTCCAATTAAAAAATCCCCGTCTCTGGTTTCAATGGCTGTATATGCACGGTCATTGCCTGTACCTCCAAGATTTCGGGTCCATTCCAGTTCTCCTCTTCGGTTGAGTTTTAAGATCCAGACATCCAGTCCTCCATTACTTTCGGTGATATCCCCATCATTGGAGTCAGAAGCTCCCACACAGAAAAATCCTCCGTCGGAGGTCTCAATAATTTCAGCAATATCGTCCCAGCCGCTTCCTCCATAGGTATGTTTCCAAAAAGTAACTCCCTGAGTAGCAAAGTTCCAGATGATAAAATCGCTGTTACGGCTATGGTTATCTTCTCCCAGTTTGTCAATTGAAAATATATTTCCCGCCAAAACCAGTGTTCCATCAGGTCTGACCATCACGGATTTTCCCCGGTCATATCCTTTTCCCCCCATGTATTCCTGCCAAAAGGCGATTTGAGCCGATAGGGTATTCCCTAAACCTATTCCCAGCAGTAATACAAAACACAATCGGAAAGTAATCATGTTAAGTTTTAAGTTTTCTTATAGAATTGAAAAGTATTAAGCCAATAAGCTTTGGGCAAAAGCCCGTTCGAAGACATGTCTGATTAACGGAAATGTAGAATCTGCGGCTTTTTCAAGCCATTCTTCCCTGGGCATCCAGACTGCTTTTTCAATGGATTCTTCCGTTTGAGGAGAGAGTTCAGCTTCAGAGGATGCTTCCATCGCAAACCAGTGTGTGATTTTAATCATCCAGAGTTTACCCCGTCTGAAGGTATGAAAGGTTTCACCAATTTCTTCTTTCACCTCTACTTCCAAGATTCCGGTTTCTTCTCTTACCTCTCTCATTGCGGCATCCACAATTTCTTCCCGCCACTCAACGCCTCCTTTAGGTAAAGTCCAGCGACCACGATTGTAGATGCAAAGATAATCTCCGTTTTCATTTGTAACCAGTCCGCCGGCAGCATCAACTTCTCTAAACAACTCCCAAAAATCATCGATAAAAGCATCGTATTGGTGTTTTTTATCAAAACGAAAGCAGATATTCAGTTCCAGGTTACGCCACACATCGTGGGCCTGAAGGTCAAAAACGTGTTGAACAAAACTTTCCGAATATTCAGCCATTACATAAAATCGCTGTTTGTCAAACTCAACGCCTTTAAATAAATAGCCCATCAACTCGTCAAAGGTAATGGGTTCTACATCGTACGTTCGGGAAGGATCGTTCACCTCAAATTCCAAGGAAAGATTTAACGCAAATATTTTCAAAACAAAGTGGTTTTAAAGGAAAAATCACAAAAATTTTATAGTATTGCCCGCAAATTAAAAACTATTGTGGATAATAGCCATATAGCAGCAGCATTACTTCAGATTCAGGCAGTAAAGATCCAGCCAAAAGCACCTTTCACATGGAGTTCTGGATGGAAATCTCCTATTTATTGCGATAACCGGCTCACGCTTTCCTATCCTGATATCAGAACGATGATCAGAGATGAATTCGTATCATTGATTCGGCGGGAGTTTCCGGAAGTAACCGGAATTGCAGGTGTAGCTACCGGAGCTATTGCTAATGGGGTGTTGGTTGCCGAAGCCATGGGGCTTCCATTTATTTATATCCGGTCCGCAGCAAAAGGCCATGGAATGGGCAATCTCATTGAGGGAAAAGTTGACCCCAAAGGGAAATATGTGATTATCGAAGATCTCATCTCAACCGGAGGAAGTAGCGTAAAGGCTGTAAAAGCGGTCCAGGAAACCGGAGCTACGGTTTTGGTTACCCTTTCTATCTTCAGTTATGGGTTTCCTCAGGCCACAAAAGCGTATGCTGAAACGGGTACAAAATACATTCCTTTAACAAATCTTCAGGAATTATTGCAAAAAGCCGAAGAGAATAACTATCTTCAACCCCAGGAAAAAGAAACCATTTATGCCTGGCAGCAAGATCCGGCAAACTGGAAAAGTGATTGAATTATGAGTAATTTTTTAGATACGATAAAGAAAAGCACCATCCAGGATTATATCGTGGATGTAAGAGGCTATGCCAATGAGATGACCATCGAGGTCAAACCAGAGCATATCTTTGAAGTTCTCAAAGTCATGAAAGAGAACTTTGGGTTTAATTATCTGGCTGATATCACAGGATCTGATAATTATACCGACAAAAAAAGATTTGAAATCTCTTATAATATTGCCAATCTTAACGATAAACAACGAATTCGGGTAGCTTGCCAGGTTGAAGAAGATAACCCTTCTGTAGACTCTGTGGTTTCTCTCTGGGGTTCTGCCAACTGGTTTGAGCGTGAAGTATTCGATATGCTGGGGGTTCATTTTGAAAATCACCCGGATCTTCGCCGTATGTATATGCCGGAAGATTATCAATGGTATCCTTTGAGAAAAGAGTTTCCTCTTTTGGGTATTCCCGGATCGATTCAGTTACCGGAGAAAGATCCTCCGAAGGAGTATAGATAAAAAATACAGATACGTCGTAGAGACGCGATTAATCGTTGGGGCGTATCGTAGAGACGCGATTAATCGCGTCTCTACGGATATCCACCAATTTTTTAACAGAAAATTCTGTATTCAAAAATATCAAGGATTCTTCCACTGAGGTTTTTTTGTTGATATACCCTGCCTACCACTCCCCCCATTGACTCAGGAATCCGGCGACTGGGCACATTTTTCACATCCACAGGATATTTGATATACTGATAGTCCAGATGCTCGTCTGCCCATTTTTTCAGCGCCTGAATCGCTTCCTTTCCATAACCATTTCCATGAGCTGACTTTTTGATCCATACCCCCAGTTCCGGGCAATTGGAATTGATATCATGTAATCCGACACAGCCTAAAAACTCATGAGTGTCCCTGGTTAAGACACAAGCAACAATCTGAGATCCTGAAGCCAGGTCTTTCCTGACATTACGAATAAAGGTGATGGTTTCCTGAATCTGAACCGGAGGTTTGGGATGCATATAACGAGTAATTTCCTCGTCAAATTCCTTAAATATCTCTTCTTTAAATTTTTCCGAGATACCTTCCAGTACTATTCTCCCCGAATTCAGGACAAAATCTGTGTAAGACATTGGGGTTATTCTCCGGTTGTGTTTTCTGATTCGTAAACAAAGCTGATGTCTGAAAAAGGCTTATTATCTGCCTGCCATTCTTCTACCTGAAACCAAAATGTACTATCAGGTGTACCTCCCGAAGCGGGATAAAAATAACCATTACTTTCACCCCATTGATCAAAAACCGAGGTTTCTGCTCTCAACCCGTCAATGCTGCGAGTAATAAATTGAACGGGGCGGTTTTCACTATTCAGTACAAAAGCACAGATGACAACGAGGTTTTGTTCAAATTCAAGTCTGCCATCTCTCCCAAATTTTGCTACCAGATGAGGTTCTGTAGCCAGAAAATGAAGAACAGAATATATATTTTTCTTATGATTGCGATAAATATTTGCCATCATCGCATCATTGACTCTTTCCACAGTGTCTCTGTCCAGATATTCAATCCATCCACCTGCACTGCTGAAATAGCCCACCCGATGAAAAGTATCGTCTTTTTGTTCTACTTTTAAATTAAATTCAACAAATTCTCTCCAGGTAGCATTTTCATAAGAAGACTCCTCCTCGGAGTGAATGGCCTTCCAGTACAGAGATTGAATATTGGCCCATTTTTCCTTTCCTCCGATAGCTTCAAACATCGCGTCAGCTTTAGCAACGGCGTCAGGTTCTCCTGCAAATACGGTTACTGTTTTTTTACTTTCCGAATTATCTCCAGCACATCCGGCTATTACTAAGGAGCCAATTATGAGTAAACTGGCATATATCAATTGTTTCATCTATCTAAATTTTAAGGGATGAATATACAAGAAAGGATTGATAATTTTCCAGAAGCACATTTTTTTATTCACCGCGCAAGTTTTTTCAACACATAGCATCTAATAAAATGATTATGAATAAATTTTCGCTTATGATACAAACAAAACGCTAACATTTACCCTGCTTGCAATCAGAAAACCTCATAACGAGAATCAAAAAAAACGATCCCCAGGCATTCGGCGACCTGGTTGAATCATTCAAAGATCGGGTGTATAACACTTGCCTGGGAATGGTTCATCATGACGACGACGCTATGGATCTCTCTCAGGAGGTGTTTTTGGAAGTGTATAAATCTTTGGATGGATTTCGGGGGGAAGCCAGACTTTCAACCTGGATTTATCGAATTG
>JAGQVA010000340.1 GCA_020438265.1 Bacteroidota bacterium | reverse complement strand
TAAAAAATTTTCACCTTCAGTGGTTACGTTTTGCCAGGTTCTGCAATAAACGGAAAAACACCCACTATGAGACATTCACAATTTGATGATTTCCACGGATCTTTTGATCGTTATGAAAAGATATTATTGCCCAATTCTCATGGGTTTAATATCGTAAACATTAACCAGATTATCCGGCTCGAAGCAGACAGCAATTACACCCGGGTTATTCTTAGTAATGGCAAAAAGCTGATGGTTAGCTGGACTTTAAAACGGTTTGAGAAACTACTGAGTCTTCCCGTTTTTTTCAGGTCCCATCGTTCCTATATCATACATCTGGATTTTGTACGCGAACTGGTGACCAAGGATGGTTGGTATGTAACTTTTCCAGATAAAGCACCTATACCCGTTTCGAGAAAAAATCGGGATGAATTGATAAAACGATTGATAAGCAGAAGTGATTGGGATGGAAGGAGTCAGGATGGGAGCCTTCCGGCGGAGATGGGATGAGAATTAAAGACGGAGGTTGGGATCGATGCGTTTGCCAAGGCGATAAACATAATAATCTCTTTTTTCTTCGACCTGAATTTCGTCCATGATATGGTGAATAAGATTGATTCCCAGTCCTCCTTTGCGCCTTGCTTTGACAATTTCTTCAATTTGATTGGGTTCGTATTCATCGATAGGGAAAGCTTTACCTGTGTCTTTTATTTCTGTGTAGAGTGTTCCCTCTTCCCGATATATAGAAACCTCAATTGTCGAATAATTATCACATTGATGTTGATGAATCATGCAATTGGCACAGGCTTCATCAACGGCCAGAACAATTTGGTTGGATAACTGACCAGAGACCTGAAGATCTTTGAGACGATCTTTCATAAATTCCCTGATAGTGGCCAGAAATTCTTTATTACACCTTACTTTTAAGTATGCCTTCATTCATTTTCAAAATATAAGTCTATTTCCTCTCCCTCTTTGGCAATGGTAATTAATTGATTGAGTCCAAGCAGATTAAATGCATATTCCACACTTTCAGTCAAATTTGATAATACCATTTTTCCATTATGGGTATTGAGGATGTCGAGATGGGAAATAAAGACTCCTAATCCTGCACTGGATATATAGGTTACATCCTCTAAATTAACGTGAATGTTGTATTGACCTTTTTCGATCAATTCAGCAATTCTTTCGTCAAGATCAATGGATGAATTTGCATCCAGCTCTCCACAAGGGAAAAGGCTTATATACGCCTGTTTAATTTCTTCTTTTATCTCCATCTCTTTTCTCTCACTTATTACGGCAATGTTTATTGAATGTTTTATCTTAGCCTGATAATCAGGACTGTATAGTCATCATTAAGGTCTGCATGGGTGAAATCCTTGACAGAATTGACAATCCCCGATGCTATCTCGGCGGCACTTGCCGTTTTATTTTTCTCGACAATCTGCTTAAGACGACCATACCCATATTCTTCATTATCCTGATTCTTGGCTTCTACAATTCCATCAGTATAAAGAACCAGCACATCCCCCGGATTGTAGATGATTTTTTCTGAAGGTTTGACAAATTTTTTAAAGCCATCATTACGAACGATCGCCAAACCAAGTCCTCCTTCTTTAAGTTCTTTTATCTCATCTTTTTTTGAGTCAAAATAAATCGAGGGAGAATGGCCAGCCCTGATAAGCTGTATTTCCCTTTTGTCTGTATTAATTTCTAAATATGTCAGGGTAACAAAAAAGCCTTTTTGCATACATTCTGAAAGAGCCTGATTTGCAGTGATAATAAAGTCGCTGACACTAAGATCCAATCTTGCCAAAGCTCTGAATATACCTTTAGTTTCCGCCATATAAAATGCAGCAGTAGTACCTTTTCCAGATACGTCACCAATTGCAACGCGATACAAATGATTTTTAGGCTGTACCACATCAAAATAATCTCCCCCGACTTCCTGAGCGGTTTCACTCATGGCTACAAATTCAATCTTTTCTGAGAAAGGAAGATTATGAGGAAGAAGTTCTTTTTGTACTTCCTTTGCAATTTTTAGCTGCTCCTGATATCTTTCCAACTCAATAGAGTTATTGACCAGCCGTGCATTTTCCAGTGCAATTCCAGCCTGTTCTGCAAAAGTAATTAATGATTGAATGGTTACATCTTCAAATGAATTCACCAAATCATTGGCTACATAAACGACTCCATAGGTTTCCTTATTAGACATAATGGGAATGGCAAGAATACATTTAAAACTTACCTGTGCATTACGTAGGGCCTTATGTTTCCGGATATTTTTTATCAAAATGTGCTTTTGGTCCTGAATAATTTTTTCAGTGATGTTAAAATGGCTGCGAATTTCCTGTGTTTCAGCATTCGTAATTTTTTTGCAAATTTTTACCTCCTGTTCCCGGGTTTCTTCCGAATACATTTCAATCCATCCTGATTTGGCGTTCGCAGCAACAATACTGGCATCGAGGAGAGTGTTAAGAATATCAGTAAAATCAAGGTTTGACTGAATCGCCTGATTGATTTTACTGAATGAAGCTATTTCAAAGCTTTTAAGTTCGAATATCGAAGAGGTTGGCAGGTTAAAAAACAATACCAAAATGGAAAAAGCAGTATAAACGATTGGGAAAGCAATGACAAAATAAATAAACTCGATATAGAGAAACTCATCAAAATCTATTTGAAGAATACCTGGTAATTTCCTTGCAGCAATCAAATAAGTAATCATGACAATCATGATTAATACAAAAAGCCCCAGCGCTCTTAATTTCTGGTTAAAGTTCAAATAGGAAATCCACCTGACATTTGCAGATAGAATCAAAGTCAGAACAGCAAAGGGGATATATAGGATGAAGATATAAACCCCCAGATCCAGTTGTTCCAGCTTGAGAGAGAGAATTAATCCGATAGCAAGAAAAATGAGGAAAACCCGCCATCCAAAAATTTTACGTCGGGTGCGGGGATAAAGAATAAATCGGCGGTAAATAAAAACGGCAGAGATAAAAAAGACCATCATTGCCGTAAAAGCCATTCCAAAATAAACAGGAGCCAGATACTTGTAAATGACCATCTGAGCAGTAAATCGATTGCCAATTGTGATAAACATAATTACAGTAATACCAATCATGCCGATCATAAAAAGGCGCCAGAGCAGGGTCGTAACCTGAAGTTTCTCAATATTGCTGAAAACCCGGCTGAGATAAATAGAAAAGGTAAGCAGGAAGGCCACCATGCTCAGTCGGTAACGGAATCCTCCCACCAGCATCATCTCCGCATTATCAGGGAAAATAGCAGCAATTTGCTCCAGGATATGAAAAGTCAGGAGCAGGAACCAGAGTAAAACTCCGATAGAAAGGATTATGCCGTTGAGAATTTTAGGCTTCAAAAGTTATTATTACCTTACAAAAATAAGAAAAAGGAAAGGATATAAAATAAATTCTATGCCCGATTATGAATGGTACCAGGTAGACGCCCCAAATATAGCCGGGTTGATTCAGACAGAGAAAACCTTTTCGACTCAGGCAAAAGTAAATGGCAGGCGGCTTTGCCTGATACGTCATCAGGGAAAACTCTATGCTATGGGCGATAAATGTCCCCATGCCGGCGGCCCCCTCCACCAGGGAAAAATCAATGAAAAGAATGAAGTTGTATGTCCCTGGCATCGATTCCCTTTTTCCCTCGAAACAGGCCAATCAGATAGTGGGGGATATTTTGTGGAGACTTATGAGGTTAAATGTGAAAATCGGGCTATCTGGGTGAAGATGAGTAAGAAGCGGTTTTTGGGGTTGTTTTAAATACATCTGTAAATCTGGGGCCGACTAGGTGCTGCATCCGACATAAAAGGTGCAATCTGAAGATTCAGGAGGTAATTCCCATCTTCCACTTCATCCGGAACAAAAATCATTTCTGTAATGGTTTTCGCAGAACAGTTATTGGGATTTACCTGATGCGAGCCCTGAGGTACTTCCCAGAAGATATGATGGGTACTCAAGCGGCCTTCATCAAAAGCTCTGTCTACAGAGGGAATATCGACCAACAAATGTTTGACGCCCACTTCAACGATAAATTCCATTGCTTCAAAAGTGAAAAAGGGAGAAGGGGTTTTCAAATAATCTCTGGCTTGCTTTTCTCGATCATTGGGAAGTGTGCGGATAATAAGGCCCTGAAGAAAATCAGGATGGGCTTTTAGAAGGCCTTTTTCCAATTCTTTTCGGGAAATGACCCTATCATCAGCGTCGAAGGAAGGTTGATAGGATTCTCCGGAATTTAACCCGTTTACTAAATTAGTGGAGATCAAAGTAGCAGGAATAAAACTGTCTTTCAGTACTTCATGGATACTTATTCGCTCTTCCGAAATATGACCCACACATTCCGTATGAGTCCCATTACAATGTGGGATGAACTGAAATTCCTCAAAATTACAGCTTCCTCCTCTTCGTACATCTCCTATAAATCCTTCTCCTTCAAATGCTTTTGCTTTAGCTTTAGGAACTCCATAGGTATTAGGTTGTAATCCATTAAATATCAGGGGAATAGAGATATCAATGGGTTGATGGTTTACTTTGTAAGCAGCCTGGTTGATGGTTATTGTTAGCATGATAGCAATAGGTGTAAGCCGTAGGTTTTGGGTAAATTTTGAATAGATTTAGGTAAAAGCACAATCTGCATCTCCATCCTGGATTAACACATTTGGCTGTTCCTGATGATAAGGTTGAAAGACTTTTGAAATAATATAATTCCGATAAGCTTTCCGAAGGTGAATAAAAGGTTGAGAATTCTCACGAAAATAAGCAACCAATTCCGGGTGGAAAGTAGTGATGATCCTCAAATGTGCATCAATCATGTGGTTGAGGATAATTTTTGCGGCTTCAGAAATAAATTCTGGTTCAACATAAAAATAAGGAACTTTCAGATAGTTTCCCCGAATCGTTAACATTATATATCCAACCAAATTTCCTTTTGTGTCTGTCAGTTTTAAGTTCAGAACATCAAATCGTTTTTCGAGAGCCGAAAAATGATAACGCTGGCTAAGAAAATCTTTTTTTGGAGCAGACAAAATCCAGGGATACTTAATTATCCAGTTAATATCTTCTGCTCTGCGACGGGTAAGTTGCCCTTCTTGCCGTGAAGAAATAAACTTTTCCAACTCTTCATCGAGAAAATTGATATATGCCCAACGCACTTTTGGATTTTTTTGAGTCAACTTCAGACGTGGCTGATTTGCCAGATTGAGGATGGCATCTGACATGCGAAAAAAAGGCTTAAAGCGCTTTAACCCCGGACTTTTACGGGGAATAATTCCCTCAAAATCCAGGCGCAGGTACCCACGAATTCCTTCAGACTGCTTCAGGTCTACAAATGCACCCGAGCGGTCATAGAGGCCTTTAGCCGCTTGGGTAAACTCGGTTACCAGAATGCGCTGATCCCAGGTCTCTAACACCTTATTCAGTAGCTTTTTTGCAATTCCGCGCCCTCTTAAATTAGGATCTACCCACATACAGCTTAACCATCCAGCTTTCAATTCCTGTTGATTGAGGTAGATCCGATCCGAAAAAACTCCCAGATATCCTGCCATCCGATTGTCTTCATAAGCTATGACCATGACAATGTCATTGGGATCAATTCTGGGATTGTGAATATGTGAAAGTGCTCTGTGTCTTGAAATTGGAATCACAGGCATGTTGTGAAATTCTTCAGAATGAATAAATCTTTCTAATTGAGATGGATTAAGGGTTTTGAGATCCATAATCTGGTTTTAAGGTCGAGATGCGATTCGTCATTTCGCTACTAATGTACAGATAATTTTGTAGGGAAGCGATCACAGGAGGAAAGTGTTATATCTTTAGAGAGGAAGGTGATTATCTTAGGGGGATGCCTGCGGGGCTTTATGTTTCGGACCGGAGGTCCGGGAAACATGTAACTCTGTAAGTTTCACCCACCTCCTGGTGGGGGTTTTCGTAAAGTCTGTAGACTTTATAAATATATGCGGACCAGAGGTCCGGGATACTACCAGTTTCTCCCACCTCTGGTGGGAATTCCTCCTAAAGTCTAAAGACTTTATACGCAAAACCTCTCAAAAAAGCCATTTT
>JAGQVA010000339.1 GCA_020438265.1 Bacteroidota bacterium | reverse complement strand
AGAGATGTCGTCAAAAAAGATAGTAGCAATACCCGCGCTATTTATGCCGAGGCAGTATTGTTTTTACAGAAAGCATTAAAAACGCAGGGAGCCAATCGACAAAACAGTTTTAATCTTGCGATGAACAGGGTCAAGGATATTCAATCCGTTTCTCCTGATTATTTTGCCAATCATCCGGAACTTACTACTGTACTCGATTCTTTAAACCAATCAACTCAAAACCCTGATATCCGGACAAAAATCAGCGACTTAATGCTGACGATTGCAGGGCAGGAAGTTGTGGAGGTGAAAGAAATCCCTTTAACCATAGATAATAATCATACTGAAGAACCAACGAATATTCCTTCAGATTTAAAATATTTGACTGATTTTACAGAAGGACTCGCTTTGGTTGAAAATAAAGGGAAGTTTGGATTTATTGATGAAAAAGCCAACCTCAAAGGAGTACGCTTTGAAGATGCCAGTCCCTTTTCTGAAGGTTTGGCCGCTGTCCAAAGCCAGGGGAAATGGGGATTCATCAACAAACAATTGGAGACCGTGATTCCCTTTGAATATGAAAGGGCGAAAGACTTTTCTAATGGTTGGGCATCAGTAAAGATAAAAGGTAAGTGGGGAATGATTGACAAGGAAAATAAGATGACCATTCCACCTGTTTACGATGCTCCTGTAGAATTTGAGAGAACATCTTCGGGGGATGTTTCTCCATTAGCAGCGGTTTTCCGCAATGGAAAATATGAATACATTAATCAGGAAGGAGAGCTTGTATTTGGTGATAAGAAGTTTCAATATGCGGGAAATTTCAACGAAAATAATCAGGCCAATGTGAAAAGGTGGGGCAAAAAGTACCAGATAGATCGCAATGGGAATTGTATTGAGAGTAGTGTAGAAGATGGTAAATGTCCCACCGAGCAGTGGGAATACCAGCAGATCGCTACCTTAAAACAGCATTCAGAACCCATTAATGTGGCTTTATATGCTCCAGATGGCACTTTTCTGCTAACAGCCTCTTCAGATGGGAAAGCAATTATCTATGATCAAAGAGGCAGTCAGGTGCTTACTACTCTGGAACATGGATCGAAGATCAATACGGCAGCTATTTCGCCCAATAGCAATTTAATTGCCACCGGAGGAGAGGACCAGTCCGTAAAAGTCTGGCGAAAAGCCTCTCAGAATTCCTGGATACAGGTTCATAGTTTTAATGACGCAAGGGCAACTATCTGGTCGCTGGCTTTCTCACCTGACAGCCGTTTGTTGGCAGCGGGAGCCGGGGACCAGCTCATTCGGATATATGATATCAATACAGGAGCAAGTCGAAGATTTTCCGGCCATACGATAGGAGCGGTTACGACTTTGGCTTTTTCTCCTGATGGGGAAACGTTGGTGAGTGGAGGGGAAGACGAGACAGTAAGGTTTTGGAATGTGAGCAGTGGGCGCCAGACGACACCCATTTCACAACCTTTTGGACATGTTACATCTCTGGCCTTTTCTCCGGATGGAAAATTACTGGCAATTGGCACTCAGAATCGTTTGGTCAAAGTGTATCAAACGGGCTCTTCTCCGCTAAAGCTTATCAAACAGTTTGACCAGTTTCGGGATTGGGTTTCATCGGTCAGTTTTTCAGGGGACGGACAATACCTGTTGGCTTCCTCCTATGACAATCGGCTCTGGATCTGGAATTTTACAAACAGAAATCCAGTTTTATGGCTCAGGCATCCGGGTACAGTAAAATCAGCAGCCATTTCTCCTGACGGTCAATATGTTTTGACAGCTTCATGGGGAGAACGCGGAAAAAATCAAGCTAGAGTTTTCAAAATCGAGACGTATGGTAAATAAGTGGTTCAGATTTTGCTTTCTCTCAGGAAGGTTTATCCTCCCTTTCATTCTTCTTTTGACCAAACATCCTTTAATTTTGACATATCACGCATAAATTTCTGGTCTCAGACGTTTATTTCGTTGATATTGTATAAATTTGTTGCTAAACAATGAGAATCAGGCAGATATGAAAATGAATAAAAACGTAATGATCATTGGGGGAATGGTGCTGGCCACTATCATTGCCTTTTTACTGATCAACTTCCTTTCCGGCTCCAAAGGAACAGATACCCGTGAAGTAATTAATGAACTTAACGTTGAGATCTCAGAACTGGAAAGCGATATTCTGGACCTGGAAGTCATTATGCAGGATATCGATAAAGAACTGGATCAGAAAAAACGTCTGCTTGATGAGAAGTATGACATGATTAATGTACTTACAGATAAAGTAGATCAATTGGAAAGAGAGGGAAACGTTGATAAAGCAACCATCCGCAAATTGCGTCAGCAACTTCAGGAAGCCAAGAACCGCGTAGCTGATGCTTCTCAGATCGAAGAATATAAAAAGGAGATTGACCAATTGGTGAGGGATAATGCCTACAATACCAGTAAACATGATGATATTTCCCTTGAACTGAAGCAGAAAGACAGCATTAATCTAAGCCTTCAGGATCAAATTGCTGCATTAACACAACAGGTTGTTGACTGTGGAAGTCAGAATTCGGTAGTCAGAGCAGCGCAAGATAACCAGGATAGTCAGGATAATCAGGATAATCAGGATAACACCGAACCGGAAAAAGTTCCTGGATTTACAGTCGAAAATGTTGTTTTTTATCGCAATAATGAACGAAATCCAACCAAAGTGATTAATCGAAAAGGTCTGGAGGAAATTACGGTTAATTTTAATTTGGTAGGTTATCAGGTGCCGAATGGAATGAAGGATATTTATGTGGTTTTTGAAAATGTGGCAACCAAAAAGGTTTTCCAGACACAAAAAAGCAAAAGTGGTTCCTTTAACTCGAATGGTCAGCAGATTTCATATACTGCTTTGGCTCAGAGTAATTATCAGGGAACAGCTCTCAATGTTTCTCGTCCTATTTATATGGATGCACAAATTGATGGAGGAGCTTACGATATCTACTTCTATCATGACGGGAAGCAACTAAATAATAAAGTTGCCAGGATTGTTTTAGGAAATTAATGTAATCCCGGTTATAAAAATTTCTACTTAACCTTTTAATTTTTGCTACCTTTCGCGGCTAATGAAAAATAAACCTTTTCTGGCCGTTATAGCTGCTGCCATACTCTCTGGATCAAGCGGAGTATTTATCAAGAACATCGAAATGGCAGCAACCTCTCTGGGGTTTATCCGATCTTTGCTACCAGTCCTTATGATGGCCGGGATCATGTTTTACAAGGGAATTCCACTCTTTCGGGGGAATTACCGCCTTATGATGGTAGCCTCGGGCCTCAATGCGTTGAGATTATTCCTTTTTATTACCGCTTATACCTACACCAATATTGGGAATGCCGTAATCATCATATTTACCTGGCCTGTATTCGTTACGATTTTTAGCGCCTTTTTCCTGGGAGAATCGACTTCTTTGAGAAATATTCTTTTACTGATTTTGGCTTTTGTCGGGATTGTCATTATCTACACAGGGCAGTCTTTATCTTTTGAAAATGATGATTTCCTGGGTATGACAGCCGCTTTGGGCACGGCGACCTGCCATGCCATTGGTGTAGTGATTTTTAAAAAAGAGTCAGTGAATTATTCCCGTTATGAGCTGCTTTTCTATCAAAACCTCCTTGGAATTCTTCTCTTTTTGCCATTTTTCATTACGACTCCCTTACCCTCTGGGCAGGATATAGGGGTTGCTTCTGTGTATAGTTTGCTTCTGGGAACATTGGGATTTTCTCTGTTTTTGTATGGATTGACCTATCTCAAAGCCTCCGTTGCCTCTGCAATTGCTTATATTGAAATTGTGAGTGCGCTATTTTTTGCTGTGATGGTAATGCGGGAACCAATTACCCTTAATATAATACTCGGTGGGGGGCTGGTGGTTGTTTCTACTGCTTTTTTGCGGAGGAGATAGGGGAACACAATTAGAGAGTATTTGGTTTGCCTGTGGCAAAGATTTATTGAACCGCATTAAAATGGCGGTTCAATATTGGGAAAATTTGGCGAATCAATTCGCGGGATTAGGCTCATTCAGAGAATGAGAGTACTTAGTTTGCCTTTGGCAAATTTTTATTGAACCGCCATTTCAATGCGGTTCAATAGAAACAAAAGCAGGCTAATTTCGTCTGCAAAAGCAGCACAATCATAAAACACAATATCATGCCTTACATTAGAGTATGGGTACACTTCGTTTGGAGCACCAAAAATCGTATCCCTTATCTTTCAGATCCAATTCGCCCTATTATTTTTGATCATATTCGAGAGAATGCAGCTAAGAAGAATATCTTTCTGGATGAGGTGAATGGATATGTTGACCATGTTCATTGCCTGGTTTCTCTGAAGCAAACTCAGACGATTGCTCAGGTAGCGAAACTACTCAAAGGAGAATCTTCTCGTTGGATCAACCAAAATCAATTATGTTCCACCCGAATGAGTTGGCAAAAGGAATATTATGTTGTATCTGTAGGAGAGAGGGGGATCAAAAGATTAAGGGAATATATCCGCAACCAGGAGGCGCATCATCGAAGACAGTCTTTTGATCGAGAAATTCAGGAATTAGAGGAGACGCATGGGCTAGTTCGATTTATTGAACCGCATTAAAATGGCGGTTCAATGATTTGGAAATTGTGCGAATCAATTCGCAGAGATATGCTCATTCGGTGAATGAGAGTATTTGGTTTGCCTGTGGCAAAGATTTATTGAACCGCATTGAAATGGCGGTTCAATGTTAGGGAAAATTATGTGAATTAATTCGCAGAGATATGTCCATTCGGAGAGTGGGTATATTTGGTTTGCCAAAGGCAAAAGGGAGTTCTTATTATTGAACCGCCATTTTAATGCGGTTCAATGTTGAAAAAAGCGAATTAATTCGCAGAGTTAGACTCACTCAGCGAATGAAAATATTTGGTTTGCCTCCAGCAAAAGAATGTCCCTACCATTGAACCGCCATTTTAATGCGGTTCAATCATTCAATAATAATTCTTCTCCCAAATAATCTCCCCCATAATCGAAAGCGCAATCTCTCTGGGAGTTTTCGCATGAATATCCACGCCAATAGGCGCGTGGATACGACCAATTTCCTCTTCTGAAAACCCCGCCTTTGTCAGACGATCCACCCTTTTCGCATGCGTCCTTTTGCTACCCAGCGCTCCAATATACCCTACCTCTGACCGCAACAAGATATGTAGCGCATTATCATCGATCTTGGGATCATGCGATAAGACAACCGCATAAGTATAAGGATCGAGTTCATAATCGGGAAGTACCTCCGCAGGATATTTTTCATAGATTTTATCCGGAGGTGTGTTAAACTGGGTTTTATTAGAGAAAATCCCTCTGGGGTCAATTACGATGGTTTCGAAGTCGTACATTTTAGCCAAAGTAACCAAATCCACAGTGATATGAGCTGCTCCAATGATCATCATTCGGCTTTTATGAGGAAACACTTGTAAAAAATAAGTCTCTCCTTCAAGCTCAATGATTTGGTGTTTTCGCTCCCTGTAAGCTCTTTGCGCTTCTTCAATCAAAGCCGGACTGGCAACTTTCCCTAGAGTGTTTCCTGAAGGTTCAACCAGAACATGCGCATTTTCCCCATCTTTGATCTGGGTAATAAAAATACAGGGCAGATTGCCTTTCAGACAGCCCAGAAGCCGCTCCCAGATCATTTTTTCCTCTTTATTAAAAGCCAGGAATTTTTCCAGATATACATCAATTTTTCCTCCGCAACTCAGGCCAACTGTCCAGGCATCTTCATCCGTAACCCCATAAGTTAGCGTTTTACCCCCACCATTCTCCAGAATGGAAACCGATGCTTTGACCACATCTCCTTCCACACATCCCCCACTTACAGAACCCGCCATTTCCAGATTTTGGGAAATAATCATGGGCGAACCAATAGGGCGTGGTGATGAGCCCCAGGTTTTTATGACAGTGGCCAGGGCGAAGGGTTTTCCCTCTTTCACCCAGGCTTCCATTTGAGAAATAAGTTCTACCATAAATGAATATTAACCTATAAATCTAATAAAGTCAAAGAGATTTTTATCATTTAACTGACCGAAAAAACCTCTTGAATTTGACAATGTTTGATGATAA
>JAGQVA010000032.1 GCA_020438265.1 Bacteroidota bacterium | reverse complement strand
TGGACCTTATATGACGCCCTATCTGAGAGAAGTTACGCTAAATCGAGAGCTGGACAAATACATCAATATGGGCAGAATCTGGCGAATTATTCCTAAAGATAAACCCAACAAACCTGCTTCTCAGCCTTTTGAAGACTTATCGGTTGAAGCACTGGTTAATCAACTCAATCATCCCAATGGCTGGCATCGGGACATGGCTCAAAGGCTTTTGGTGGAAAAGCAGGACGCTGAAGCAATTCCATTACTCAGAGATTTACTTTTTCGGGGGGAAGACGATCGCACGCGTTTGCAGGCATTATGGGCCCTGGAAGGTCTGAGCCACAAAAACGCAGAAACCTTTATCAGAGCTTTGGATGATCCAAATCCCCAGGTTCAAATTGCAGCAATCAGAATGATCGAAAAACTCGCCATTAACGAACTTCAGTTACAGGTTTTTCTCTGGCAAAAACTGTCAGACAAAATCGATCAAACTCCTCCTCTGGTTCACCTCCAAATAATCCTGACTGCCAATCTTTTCCCTGTTCCTCAAAAAACAGAATTGATTTCCCAAATATTAGAAAAGAATACGCCTGACCCGGTTTTTAGAGATGCTATCTTAAGCAGTCTTGGGAATCAGGAATTAGCCTTTTTAAAAAGTATTCTCAACCATCCCTTATGGCAGGAATCAACGATTGACAAGGCGATTTTGACAGAAATGCTGAGCGCTGCCATTCTCAAAAAAGGAGATCCTGCAGAAGTGGCAACCGTTTTCGCTCTGATTGAAAATGAAGCCCAAAACTGGATTCAGGACGCCCTTGTAAGTGGATTCAGCCTTCCTGGTAAAGAAAAATCATTGATAAGCCTGAAAACAGAACCCAATTTATTTCGCAAAATCGGACAGTACCCTACGGAAATGCAAAATCGATTGACTAAGTTAAGTCAGCAGTTTGATTGGCCAGGAAAACCGGAGGCAGAAAATGTAGCAGAGAAGGATACATCTGAAGCCGACATAGACCCTCAATTTATGGCTCTGGGAAGACAGCAATATCTGAATACATGCTCCGGATGTCACGGCACTGATGGCAAGGGAATGAATCGATTTGCGCCTCCTTTGGTGAATTCAGAGTGGGTGTTAGGTGATGAAAAACGGCTCATTTATATTCTCCTGCACGGATTGGAAGGACCTGTGGAAGTAAACGGGAAATTATATGATGCACCAGAGATACTACCGGAAATGCCCTCTTTTTCAGTACTTGACAACGGTGATCTGGCTGCTATTCTGACTTATATCCGAAGGGAATGGGGCCATCAGGCAGATCCTGTCACCGGAGGCAGAGTAGGTCATTTGAGGTACAGGTCCCAGGGCAAAATTACTCCCTGGAAAGCAGAAGATTTATTAAAAGAAAGTTCTGACCAAACAATCGAATAATCCTATGAATCGTCGAAATTTCCTCACAAAAACGGCTACTGCGGCACCTTTGATGCTCGGTTTCCCCTCTCTTCAACATCTTCCTTCTTTTCTCAAGAACCAGAAAATGGGCGTTTCTGTTGCTTCTTACGCCATTCGCTGGAGATCTGATAAAAACCAGAAAACCTATCCCGGGTTCCAGGATGCGATGCAATTGATGGAACACTGTTATGAGATTGGAGCGGGCGGAATTCAGGTGGGTGTGAATAACTGGACAGAAGAATTTTCAGGAAAAATACGCAAACGGAGGGAAAAACTGGGGTTATTTCTGGAAGGCCAGATTCTTCTGCCAGGCAAGGAATCTGAAATCGAGCGATTTGAAACAGAAATTCAGCGAGGCAAGGAAGCCGGGGTGAGTATATTCCGCACCGTTTGTCTGCTGGGACGCAGATATGAAAACTTCGATTCGCCAGAAAGCTTTCAAACCTTTCGCAAAAACTCGATCCAGTCTCTCGAATGGGCTGAAAAAATCGTTCGCAAACATCGCGTAAAACTGGCCGTCGAAAATCACAAAGACTGGAGAATCACAGAGTTGATTGAAATCATCAAACACCTTGACAGTGAATGGGTGGGTGTTACTTTAGACACAGGAAATAATCTCTCCCTTCTGGAAGATCCCATGCAGGTTGTGGAGGCCCTGGCGCCTTATGCTTTTACCACACACTTCAAAGATATGGCAGTACAGCCCTATGAAGACGGTTTTTTACTTTCAGAAGTACCTTTGGGAGAGGGTTTTCTCGATTTGGCTGAAATGATCCGCATTTGTAAAAAACACAAACCAGATATTACTTTTAACCTGGAAATGATTACTCGTGATCCTTTGAAAATCCCTTGTCTGAATGAAGATTACTGGAAGACATTTGATGATATTTTAGGAGAAGAATTTGCGAAATTATGGAAGACGATTCAGCAGAACAGTTCCTCCAATTTGCCAGAGGTAAAAGACCGGGACTTACAGGATAAATTGGCCTTTGAGGAGAAAAATGTTGTCGATTCCTTTTCTTATGCAGAAACAAAATTAGCTTTAAAATAAATCACACTTAATCAATATGAGTATTCAACCTCTACCAGGAATAAAACTATTTGATCTTACCGGAAAATCAGCCATCATCACCGGAGGCTCCAAAGGACTGGGACTGGCCATGGCTGCGGGTCTGGCCTCTGCGGGTGCCAATATCATGCTGGTCAACCGCAATGAAGCAGAAGGCAAAGCCGCAGCACAGGAAATCGCGTCTACTTATGGTGTCAAAGCTGAGGCCTTTAGCGCAGACGTGACCAACCAGGCACACATGGAAGCCATGGCCCAGGCCACCATGGATGCTTTCGGACGCATCGATATCCTGATTAATAATGCAGGGATTAATATTCGCGGGGCAATTGATGAATTGACACTGGAACAATTTAATCAGGTCATGAATATCAACGTCAATGGCGTCTGGCTCGCTTCAAAGGCAGTTATCCCTTATATGAAAAAAGCCAATAATGGCCGAATTATCAATATTGCCAGTACACTTGGAATAGTCGGTCTGGCCAATCGCACGCCTTATACTTCCAGCAAAGGAGCAGTTGTGCAAATGACCCGTGCTTTGGGGCTGGAAATGGCGCCTTTTAACATCAACGTCAATGCTATCTGTCCGGGCCCTTTTCTCACCGAGATGAATATTCCCATTGCCGGAACCGAAGAAGCGAAAAATTTTATCGTGGGAGCAACGGCCCTGGCGAGATGGGGAGAACTGAAAGAAATTCAGGGAGCAGCGATTTTCCTGGCCAGTGATGCTGCGACTTATATGGTTGGCTCAATGGTTACTGTTGATGGAGGATGGACCGCTAAATAAATCTAAAAACTTAAAAAAATGGAAAATATCAGCTTTAATATCAATCGACGTCGCTTTTTGCAAAATGCTGCCGCAACCCTCGCTTTATCGTCCCTGGGGCCTATGGGACTGGATATTGTTTTTAAAGATACCCCATTTCGGGTAGGACTAATCGGCTGCGGCTGGTACGGAAAAAGTGATCTTTTCCGATTGATTCAGGTAGCTCCGGTGGAAGTCGTTTCCCTTTGTGATCCGGATCAAAATATGCTAAACGGCGCCGCAGAACTGGTCAGTAAGCGTCAGAAGTCAGGAAAAAAACCTCGCACTTATACCGATTACCGGAAAATGCTCGCTGAAAAAGACCTCGATCTGGTCCTGATTGGTAGCCCTGATCATTGGCATGCCCTGCAAATGATCGAAGCAGTGAAAGCCGGAGCGCATGTATATGTACAAAAACCTATCAGCGTGGACGTCATGGAAGGCGAAGCAATGGTAGCAGCAGCCAGAAAGTACAATAAAGTTGTCCAGGTTGGAACGCAGCGAAAAAGCACCCCTCATTTGATTGATGTAAAGAAAAACATTGTGGATGCAGGATTATTGGGGAAAATTTCTCATGTAGAGATGTGCTGTTATTTCCACATGCGCGCCAATGGAAATCCGCCTGTAGAGGCCGTACCGGATTATTTTGATTATGAAATGTGGACAGGCCCGGCCCCGCTGCGACCCTATGACGGAATTCCGCATCTGCGTTGGTGGCGGACTTTTATGGAATATGGAAATGGCATCATGGGTGATATGTGCGTCCACATGCTCGATACCGTTCGTTGGATGCTGGATCTTGGCTGGCCAAATAAAATCACCTCCACCGGAGGAATTTACGTGCAAAAAGAAGGCAAATCCAATATTTCGGATACTCAATCCGCCATTTTTGAATATAATGAGCTCAACTGCGTCTGGCAGCACCGCTCCTGGGGCACTCCTGATGACCCGGAATATCCCTGGGCTTTCAAACTTTTTGGCGAAAAAGGAACACTCACAGGAAGTACAATGCAGGCAGATTTTGTGCCCTATGGGGAAGAAGGGAAAAAAATTCACAAGGATGTCGTGTATGAAAAGGAAAAATATCCTGAGGATGTTACTGAAGAGCGCATAGAGCTTAACGCAGCACCCGCTACCCGATTGCACATGCTCGATTTTCTGGGAGCTATTGAGAAAAATAAACGTCCCGTTGCTGATATCCAGGAAGGTCATATTTCCTCAGCAAGTTGTATCATGGCCAATCTTTCTATGGAACTGGGCAGGAGTATCGTTTACGATCCTGAAAACCGAAAAGTAGTGGGTGATAAAGAAGCTACTCAAAGGCTTGCGCGTGAATACCGGGGCCCCTGGCAGCATCCGGACCCTAAAAAGGTGTAAAGAGGTAATTTTTGGCTATTTGCTTTTGGCTTTTAGCTGTTGGTCTGGCTGACAGCTAAAAGCCAAAGGCGAATGGCCAAAAACCAAATAATTAACACAAAGCTTATTATACCCGATTTTTATGATAATATTTGTGGTGTAAATCCTATTCCTTTAAAAATATTGCTTTAAATGCTACGACTCAAAATTGCAATTACCAATCTAAAAATGGTTCTTTGCACTCACTCTATTATTGCGCTAAATTCATAAAGGATGATCACTCGAGCAGCTATCACCGCAGTTGGCGGATATGTACCAGAGAAAATTCTAACGAATAAAGAACTGGAAAAAATGGTCGATACCAATGACCAGTGGATTAGAGATCGGACCGGCATTGAAGAACGGAGAATTCTGGATAAGGACCGGGCGACTTCTGACATGGGTGTTGAAGCTATTCTCAACTTGCTAAGTAAGACCAACTACTCAGCAGAAGATATAGACCTCATTATTGTTTCGACTGTCTCCCCGGACTATGTTTACCCTGCTACCGCGAATATCATTGCCGATAAAATCGGAGCAGTTAATTCATGGGGATTTGATATGAATGCAGCCTGTTCAGGATTTTTATACGCTTTGCGTACGGGTTCTCAGTTCATTGAGTCGGGAATGCATAAAAAAGTTCTGGTTGTGGGAGCCGATAAAATGAGCATCCGGGTAGATTATGAAGACCGTAATACCTGTATTCTTTTTGGAGATGGGGCGGGTGCCGTTCTGTTAGAACCCACTGAAGAAAACGGAATTATTGATTCAAAATTTGCCGTTGATGGTAGTGGGGGAAATTTTCTGATGCAAAAAGCAGGCGGGAGTAAATATCCAACCTCTTTGGAGACGCTGAAGAATAAGGAGCATTATATTTACCAGGATGGCCGTACGGTTTTCAAATTTGCAGTAAAGGGAATGGCAGATATTACCGAAGAGGTAATGAAGCAAAATAACCTCACAGCTGATGATGTGGCTTATCTCGTGCCTCATCAGGCGAATAAAAGGATTATTGATGCGACAGCCAAAAGAGCCGGACTTCCCGATGAAAAAGTGATGGTCAATATCCAGAAATACGGAAACACCACCAATGCCACCATTCCATTATGTCTTTGGGAATGGGAAGATAAACTCAAACCTGGAGATAATATCTTGCTGGCTGCCTTCGGAGGAGGATTTGCCTGGGGGTCTATCTACCTCAAATGGGCTTATTGATCTGAAAGAAAAAATATTATTCCTTAAACCTTCCAGGTTTTAAAAACCTGGAAGGTTTGAAAAAAAATTCCCCTTCCCCCTTCATGAGAGCTTCCTTCATATACACAGGATGTATCTTTCTTATTCTTTTTACTTCATGTCGTTTTGATGAAGACGGGATTTTTATACCCAAAACAGAAGCGGGATTCTTCCTTGTCCTGGATTCTCTTACCGGGGAAAAACAAATTCTCAAGATTGAGGACGAAGTTATTTTTTCCCATTGGGAAGAAAACTGGGACATTTTGTCTCAGAGTCTGGGGGATATTTCCGGGGATGAAACGCAGCTTTGGGTATCACAAACCAGCCCTCCATCTTTGGTTCAGTTAGATTTACCAGACAATCAAATTATAGAAAAAGTAACAGATCTTCCTCTGGTCCCGGATTTTATTTGTTTAGGAAAACATCATATTCTCATTTCTGATTCGACCAACCATCTGATTGGATTTTACCATATCAAAAGTAAAACAATAGATACGATCCAGGGGTTTATCTCTCCCGGATTAGCTATGTACCGGAGCGGGAAATTTTATCTGGGCAGCAAAAGTGGAAAACTAAGAATATTTTTAGACCAAACTGCCAGCAAGCTGAATGAGATTAACCTGGGAAACCCCATTTATGATTTTCAGTCGAATGCCAGAACCTCTGTGTTTGCCTATTCCTACGCAGGAAATCTGTTTTATGAAACAGAGATTGACTATCATTCTGATCACGTTTTAAACGATTCAAAAGTGGTAGCCTATTCAAAGAGTCGGCTAAGTCCATATCTGGACCGCCCATTGGGTAGCGAATTACTTGCGAATATTCGGCTGTTTGATGATATTCTGGTCATGGGGGATAAACCGGCTTGCGATGATTTTGAGGTTGATTTCCTTGAATCAGTGGCCTATTATCAATATCAGGATTCTTTCTATCTGCTAAATGCTCCGAAATCCCGGATTTTACCACTGGGACCATTCGATGGAAAGTTTCTCAAAGCCTATTTCCTGCGACAATGATAAAATTGTTACAAGGATTTTGTTAATTTGCACTTTAATTGTAAAAAAAGACTAACTAAATATATGGCAAAGACTTCAGATATTAGAAAGGGAATGACCTTTAAGCATAATGGTGATATTTTTACCGTAGTAGAATTTCAGCATGTAAAGCAAGGTCGGGGCGCAGGATTTTACAGGGTAAAAATGAAAAGCCTCACTACAGGAAGAGTACTTGAAAACAACTTCACACAACATGATAGAATAGATGATATTCGGGTAGAAAGACATGAATATCAATATTCTTTTCAAGAAGGAGATTTTCTGGTATTCATGAATATGGAAACCTGGGAACAGCTCCGTTTGGAACAACATAGAATTGATGCAATTGATTTATTGCTGGAAGGAGATATTTGTGAAATCCTCTTCAACACAGCGGACAATACTCCTCTGACTATCGAACAACCACCGAATGTAATCAGAGAAGTAACCTATACCGAACCCGGTTTGAAAGGCGATACAGCCACCAATACCCTTAAACCAGCCACAGTAGAAGGTGGAGCCGAAATCAAAGTCCCTTTGTTTATCAATACAGGAGACAAAGTCAAAATTGATACGGCTACCAAATCATATATGGAACGAATTAAAAACTAGCTCATACTACACCTTATGGAATACAAAGAAATCCAAGACCTGCTTAAGCTGGTTAACAAGACAGACCTGACAGAAGTACTTATCCAGAAAGATGGATTTAAGATTAAAATCTGCAAAAAAAATCCGGATAATAATGTGGTAATCAATCCACAACCGACGGCTATTCCGGCAACTACCATTGCCCAGCCCCAGGTTCAGGTACCTCAGGTTGCTGCTGCTGAACCAGTAGTGAGCAAGCAGGAAACGACAACGCCCCCTACAAAAGAGAGTTCAGGGTCTTCAGGCCAGAATCTCTTTGAGTTTAAATCTCCAATGATTGGAACCTTTTATCGCTCTGCTTCTCCGGAAGCGGAAGTATACGCGAAGGTGGGCGACCAAGTTGAAAAAGGTCAGGCACTCTGTATTATTGAGGCGATGAAGCTCTTTAACGAAATTGAATCTGAAGTAGCAGGAAAAATCGTCAAAATCATGGTTGAAGATGCCCAGCCGGTAGAATATGATCAGGTTCTTTTCCTGATTGATACCAATGGGTAAACTTCTGACAAAGTTCTGATTTTTTATTTTTCCAATCTAAAGACTTATGTTCAATAAGATACTTATTGCAAATCGGGGCGAAATTGCCCTGAGGATTTTGCGTACATGCCGTGAAATGGGAATCAAAACCGTCGCGGTATATTCAACTGCTGATAAAGATAGTCTACACGTACGGTTTGCCGACGAGGCTGTCTGTATCGGCCCCCCGGCCAGTAAGGACAGCTATATCAGCATGCCTAATATTATCTCCGCAGCCGAAATTTGTGGTGTGGATGCAATCCATCCCGGATATGGTTTTCTGGCTGAAAATGCAGAGTTCTCCCAACTCTGTGAGGATCATGGCATTAAATTTATTGGCCCTTCTGCCACGGTAATTAACTCCATGGGAGATAAGGCTACCGCTAAGGATTTTATGAAAAAGGCCGGAGTGCCCGTAGTACCGGGTTCTGATGGTCTCCTGGAATCACTCGAACAAGCCTATAAGTTAGCCGAAGAGGCAGGTTATCCTGTACTTCTCAAAGCAACTGCTGGCGGTGGTGGAAAAGGAATGAGGAAGGTAAATTCTCCCAAAGGAATGGAAGATGCCTGGAATAGTGCCCGTGCAGAGTCAAAGGCTGCTTTTGGTAATGACGGACTTTATCTGGAAAAATTTGTTGAAGAACCTCGCCATATCGAAATTCAGGTAATGGCTGATCAACATGGAAATGTCCACCACCTGGCAGAAAGAGATTGTACCATCCAAAGAAGGCACCAAAAACTGGTTGAAGAGTCTCCCAGCCCTGTCATTACGCCCGAAAAGCGGATAGCCATGGGAGAAGCAGCTGTTAAAGCAGCTCAGTTTGTGAATTATGAAGGCGCTGGCACGGTAGAATTTCTCTACGATAAATATGACAATTTCTACTTCATGGAGATGAATACCCGAATTCAGGTAGAACATCCCGTGACAGAAGAAATTTTTGACGTTGATCTGATCAGAGAGCAAATTCGCGTAGCAGCCGGAGAAAAAATCGAAGAACCATACAAAATGATGGAAGGCCGATGGGCAATGGAGGTGAGGATTAATGCAGAAGATGTATGGAATGATTTTCGTCCGTCTCCGGGTCCCATCAAATACTTTCACAAGCCTGGCGGTCATAAAGTGAGGGTTGATACGCATGCTTTCTCAGGTTACATAATTAACCCTTATTATGATTCAATGATTGGTAAACTCATTGTATCAGGGCCTTCACGGGAAGCCGTTATTGCCAAAATGTCCAGAGCACTTGAAGAATTTATTGTAGAAGGAGTAAAAACAACTATTCCTTTTCACAAACAATTGATGCAGGATGAAAAGTTTCGGTCCGGCATTTATACAACAGCTTTTCTCGAAGGGTTTAAAATGGAAAAACCTGCAGAATAGCTTATTATAACAATCGATAACCCCCGATTATGTATACAAAAACGTCCCGTAATCTTATGATTAGCGGGACGTTTCTGTTTATGATCTTTTTATTTTTTCTTATTGTACCAAAGGAACTGATTCAACCTGTCTGATTTCCCGGGTGGAAATATTGTGGACAAAAGCCACAATTTTACAGTTCTCAGGCTTAAAACTCTCCTTTAGATTTAGAGAATAACTTACCGTAAACTGATCATTAGCAGCGATATTGCCATCAGTTAAAGGCTGTCCCCAGGTTCCATTAAAAGTCCCTCTGAAAACATCGCGGTGAACATAATCAGGTAGATCCGGACTGTTTCCAGGAGGCGTATAGTCTGTCTGCCAGTCGACAATATTATCTTCTACCAAATAAACAGAAAGATATTCATCGGCTGTTGCATTAACCAGATACTTTATATCGATGACACTGGTAGCTTTCATACTATCGGGATCATAACAACTGTAAATTCGGATTCCCGCTTCAGGTGCCTTGTCAAGCTCAGCAGAAATAAAACTCTCCCAGGAATTTTCATTATTATTCATATTGATCCTGTCGATCATGCCAAAAGGAACAGCTGAAGAGGAATTTAATTCACTGTAAAGCTCATCTCCTTCATCAGTGGTAAAGTCAGTAAAATACTTATCCGCATTGGGAAAAGCCTTGGCCAAAGGGCCTGAATGAATGGTTACCAATATTAACTGACCCGCAAATTTTTCATCAATCAATTTGTGCGCGACCTTGGAAGCATCAGGACAGTTGCCACATTTATGCCCGGTCATTTCTTCGAGTAATACTTTTTTGGTAATTGTATTGGAAGGTCCAAAAGGTTCAATTTGCTGAGCGTCAAGCAGACATTGCTCATCAATGGAAGCCTGTGAGGGGTTGTCCAGATAGGGGGCTTCGATAATGTCACAAGCCCCGGCCAGGACCAGTAAAACGGCTGATACAAATAATAATCGTAGAATTTTCATCTTTTATTCAATTGAATAGATTCTTGGAAATGAGAAAGATTATTAGAAAGAACTTGTAATAGAAAGGCTAAACCCATTGGACGCTGGCACTTCCCGGCAAATTCCTCCTACACATAAAAGCCCTCGCCTTTGGCGACTGTAAGTTAAACCAATTCTATGAGCCTTAAAAGCATAAGCGGTGGATAGGTTATAATAATGAACGCGTTTATCAGGCTCAGGGTGGCCATAGTTATATTCATCAAAAACAGTAAAATACCAATGAGGTGATATAGATAGCTCAGCCAGAGCCATGGCCCAGCTTCCCAAATCCTGTTTGGTATACATGTGCTGCAATTCGCCGCGAATGGCCACCTTACGACTGATTTTGTACTGAGCTTCTAAAATTCCTATATGAGTATCAACAGTACCCTTTCCGGCTGAACTGGTACCCAATTCTATAATATCTTTATTATATTTCAAGTGAATATAGGTCAATATCGTCCGCAGATTTTTTGTCCACCTCCGGTTGATCTCCACATTAATATCCTCAAAATAAAGATTGGACAAATCACCCAAAAAGCTGCTCTGATAGCGAAATTTGGGTTCCACAAATACGGTATCCAATCCGCTAATCCGTGAGTAATTGACCGCAACCTGGGTCCCATATTTCCCTCCCAGTTTCGTGTTCCGGGGAATCATGTAAATAATACTGGCTTGTAGCCCTACTTCTCCATTGAGCTGAGTAGCATAAGGGTAGAGCGTTGGTAAGCGATAGGTATGAAGCCGGGAAATTGCCGGGAGGAAGCTCAGAGAAAGCTCCTGAAGGCTCACCGTCCGTTCTGAACGAAAATCCATATTGTCAATTCGCTTGGCGCTCACATTAATTCCCAGCCCTTTTTGTGAATAATTGGCATTAACGTAAACACCACTGCCAGAATTATACACATAATCATTCAGCTGAAAAGGGTCATTGATTTTATAGGCATATTCTGCATCGAGATTAAAACCTCCTCTGATTAACCGGGCACGTCCGGAGAAGGCTGATACATTCTCGGGCAAATCCAGCACAACATCATCATCCTTTTGAAACTTACTCATCACACTTCCCTCCAGAATCAGCCGGGTTTTATTTTCTTTCAGTGCAGGGATTGCTTCATTGAGATTTAGTTCTGCATTGGCTCCCCGCAAAATTCCTTCGCTCAAAGCAAAAAATTTACGCTGTTTTCCCAGTATTCCTTTAATATAGAATCCTGGAGCAGGAGAGAATTTCACCCTGATTCCGTCAACAGAATTATCAATTCCCAGCGCCCATTCCTGGTAAGCCCGGAAAATCATTCCCGTTCCAAACTGATCATAAAAATTACCAACGGTAATATCAATCTTATCACCCTGATAAGAGGCGTAACGATAAGGAAGTCCCTGTCCCTTGTATCGTTGGTCAAATCCAAGAAGCGGATTCAAATAAGCCTCATAACGAACCCCGGCAGAAAATTGCCCTTTTTGATAAGTGAGTTGCAAAAAACTATTGGAAAGTACATTTTCATCGACGGCATTTGCACCGATAATAGAATCGGGAAACAAATATTGAACATCACTTTGAAAGCTTCCGGAAATATTGCCGGTTTCAATATTTTGTCCCAATGAAAGGAAAGGCAAACTGAAAATAGTCAGGGAAAAGACCAGCATTTTCATAAGCCCTTTGTTTAACAGATCCATAAGTAATTCCTCAATGTTAGTTCGGCCTCAAAGGTAATCAAATTATTTCATTTGACTAGATGCGTAAAATTGCCCATTTTGTCTTTTGTTATGAAATTAAATCAAGACGATCAGATCCTTATCATTGGTGGTGGAATCGCAGGAATGACACTGGCCATCGCTCTTATAGAACTGGGATTCACCCAGGTACGCATTTTTGAGAAAAATCTCACTCCGGAGGTGCCAAAAGTTCCCATTAACCTTGGAACAAATGTGCTGAGGATTTTGGATGAGTTTCAGTTAGCAGAACAAGGCTGGCAAATAGGAATTCCCTGGAATCAGATGAGCATCCGCACAAAAAGTGGCAAGGTTTTGAATGATCTTGATTTTTCGCGCCTGGTTATTACCAAGGAACATTTTCCCATGACAGCCAATTTTGCCCGGCTTCACCGAATCCTATGGGAAAAGCTCCCGGCAGATATCTTCACCTATGGGGAAGAATTTATTTCCTTCACCCAAAACGACAAGGAAGTAGAAGCCCATTTTCTCAGTGGAAAAAGTGTTAAGGGAAACCTTCTGATCGGTACTGACGGATTTGGCTCCAGAGTCCGGCTACAAATGTTGGGATCATCAGAAGTAAGAACATTTCACCGTACTTCCTATGAGGGAATCATTGACCTGGGAAAACTGGAATCCACAAATTTTGAAGCTTTCCATAAACCATTCATCCAATACCACGATAAGAGTGCTTCTTTTTCAGCCGCTCCGGTTTCGTCCGACCAAATAGGTGTTTCCTTTTCCATTCCTTATGATGGAGATACGCCCCGTTCTGTTTCAACCATAAAAGAACTTCTTCCAGGTATGTTTGAAGGCTGGGTTGAACCCATAAGTGAAATTGCCAGAATAGCTGCACAGGGAAATCTTTTCGCCTGGGAAGAAAAAGATCACAAGCCGATTAAGGTTTGGAGTCAGAATCGTGTCATATTGACTGGAGACGCAGCACATTCGAGTTTTCCTTTTATGGGCATTGGAATGAGTCTGACTATGGGTAGCAGTGTTTATCTGGCAAAGATGCTACACGAGAATATGAAAAAGGTGGAAAAAGGCATCAAATTATTTGAGAAAAACCGAAGCAAGGCAACGGCAGAATTCAATCGCTTTGCCGAAAGAAATGCATCCATGTTTAACTGGAAACAACCTCTGGCAGGTACACTTAGAAATATGGTTTATCAATTTCTTCCGGATGGATATACAGAAAGTCCGGTGATCAAAATGATGAATACAACTTATATGGGCACTGCCGTTGTGGAGACATCTTCCTTGAGTGAAAAAGATCCTGATTCGGCCTCCACTCAAAACCTCCCCCCAAACGAATAATAGCTATATCCAGACACATTTCTTGCGTTAGACGGCAAATAATTGTGCGCGAACTGTATATTTTTTTACATGAAGTGTCAAATAAAGACAACTTTTTTTTCACATTTCCGTCAAAATATTACATACGATTAGAGATAATCAGAAAAATTTTGACTTTTTCACACAATATCTATCAATTCTCTAATCTCGTTCATCCGGAATATTATTCCATTTAATTCCATCTATAAACTCCCTGTAAATTTTTTGCATCAAAAGCCTTAAATAACTGGCTTTTAACTAATTACACTGTGCCGAGAAATGGGAGTTCCAATAAATTTTAGTTTGTCGAAACGAAATATCCTGGCAATTATATCTGTATCAGGAAGGGGATTTTTTACCAAACACGAAAATATCACGTTTGGGAAAGGCGAATTCTCCTCAACTTGGTACAACATTTGTCTTTTTCTTACACATCAAACTTATTCGTACTCCGAACCCCGGTAACACATTTTTTTAGTTCGATGCTTAACGCATGCCTTTAACCGTTGCGTAATGAAATTCGATATGCTTATTCGACACTTACCTAGCTTTCCCTTGATAAAGCCTTCTCTAAAAAGGTTGGCTACCATTGCTGCGATCAGTGCGGGTTTATATACACCTGCTTTTTCTCAGATTTGTACACCAACAGGATGTAAGGGCCCTAACCTCGTCATAAACGGGGGCTTTGAAGAGGCCATCAATGATCCCACGAATCCATTATATGGGTTTACTACCGATTTTGGGTACGTAACCTGTCCGGTAGCTCTACCCAGTGATCTCTGGGGGAATATTACCATCATGACTGATCCAAATGATTGTTATAATCTTTGGACTACTACCGACCATACTTATGGAGATGGAAGTGGTTATATGATGATGGTAGACTTTCCCGATGTTGTACCAGCAGGAAGTCCTAGTCATATTGATATTTGGTCCAGTAAGGTTCCTGTAAACTCTGGCAGTACTTACTGCTTTGGAGCCTGGTACAAAAACCTCAATACAGATACCACTGCTTCCAAGCCAAATTTCAGATATTTGGTAAACAATACACTGATTGGTGTTTCTGCCGAATTGGAAGCGAATGGAGAATGGGTGTTTTATGGATTTTCCTACTCAGCTCCGATTGGCCTGGATTCTGTAGATATTACTATTCAGAATGGAAAACTGGGAGGAGAAGGAAACGACCTCGCTATGGACGATATTGAATTCAGAGAAACAGGTGTGGGAAGTGATATTCCCGTTGCGCTGAATGACTTCGAGATTGTTCCGGCCAACTCAAACAACTATCCTATACCCATTCTGCTGAATGATACATTAAAAGCTACAGGACTAGTATCCAGCGTTCCTATGGTTTCTCTGGTTACAAAACCTGCCGAGGCGATTGGTATTGTGTCTGTTGCTCCAAACGGCAATCTCACATTTACACCAGCTCCCGGAGTCAGCAATGCAGTTACTCAGTTTAGATATGAATTATGTCAGTCTGCCACTGGATGTTGTACAGAGGCATTGGTAACAGTACACATTTCACCTCCATTGGCGGTAGAAGTCAAAAACTTACACGCAGTAACATTAAACAACAATTCTTTGATTACCTGGATTACTAACAAAGAATTTGAAAATAGCCACTTTGAAGTGGAGCGCTCTTTAGACGGAATCAGCTTCGAAGTGATTGGCAAAATAAATGGTCAGGGAACAACCGATCAACAAACGAATTATGAATATACAGATCAGCAGGTATCTCAACTGGGAGTAAAGGAAGTGTATTATCGTTTGATACAGGTAGATATGGACGGAACTGTAAACGTCGCGGGGATGGTAGAGTTGAATATGTCAGAACAAAGTACTCAGTTTCAGGTCTTTGCATATCCCAATCCTGTAAAAGACGATATATTAAAAGTGGAGCTTTCTGCCGGAGAAGAAGTGAATGTCGCTGTTACGCTGAAGGACATAAGCGGCAAAGTGGTCAGAAGGGATGATATCTCCGGCCTCATAGGTACCAGAAAGCATGAGATGAATGTAAATCATTTGCCTTCAGGGGTTTACCTGCTGACTGTATCTCATCCAAGATCAACTTCGCATAAAAAAATCGTTATCTCTCGTTGATGTTAAACGTTTACTTATCAAGCATTTGCTTGCTTTAAAAAGAAAATTTCCCAGATTTACTTTCCCAACTGCCCCCATGCGGGGCAGTTTTTTTGTGTTATACTTTTGTGATACTTTTTTCCATATTTTGCAATATGAAAAAAGTATTACTGGTAGAAGATGATCCGGATATTGTCGATTTGCTCGAAATTCACCTCACTGATCTGGATTGCCAACTGACCAAAGCTTATGATGGAATCAAAGGATTTCAGACTGCCTTTCAGGATACTTATGACCTCATTATTCTGGATCTGATGTTGCCGGGGATGGACGGAATGGAAATTTGTCGTCAGATTCGCGCCGAGAAAGTCCATACGCCCATTTTGATGTTGACGGCAAAATCTGAAGAAATTGACAAAGTACTGGGACTGGAATCAGGGGCAGATGATTATCTCACCAAACCCTTCAGCATCAGAGAGTTTCAGGCTCGTGTAAAAGCTATTTTCAGAAGGGTGCAAATGATTCAGAGAGATATCACAGATGAAGTTCACAAAAATCTCAACTACGGAGAACTAACTGTAGACCCTGAAAGCAGAAAAGTAACCATCAGTGATAAAAGAATTGAACTGACTCCCAAAGAATTTGACCTTCTTTATCTCCTCGCCTCTCATCCCGGAAAAAGTTATTCAAGAGATAAATTACTTAGCCTTGTCTGGGGATATGAATTTAACGGCTATGAACACACAGTCAATTCACATATCAACCGACTCAGATCCAAAATTGAACCCAATCTTGCCCACCCTACATACATTCTCACAACCTGGGGTGTGGGATACCGCTTTAATGATGAATTAAGATAATTTTTTATCCGAAAAATGAAATCGATCTACAATAGCCTCTACTGGCGTATTTCAGCCCTGTTTCTCCTACTGCTCATTATAGTAGGAGCCGCTTATATCTATATTACCGTTCAAACGGCTGAGCAATATTTTCGCGATAAACACCAAAGGCTTAATGCTTCTATTGCTGAGCAAATGATCAAAGAGGTTCCGCCTTTCATCAATGGAGAAGTCAATAAATCTGCGATGGATAAAATTATGCACTCCATGATGGCCATTAATCCCGCAATTGAAATTTATGTCCTTGATCCCGAAGGGAAAATTCTCTCTTATGTAGCTCCCTATAAAAAAGTAAAACTCACCCAGGTAAATCTCAATCCCGTCTTCGAATTTATTGATGCCAAAGGGGAAATCTCCATTGAAGGCGACGATCCCCGTAATCCGGGAGAACAAAAAATCTTTTCTGCCGCTCCAGTTCATGAAAACGAAGAACTTGTTGGTTATGTATACATCGTTTTGGCCAGTGAGGAATATGTATCAGTCAGTGAATACTTATTCGGCAACTTTTTATTAAACCTGGGAGGAAGAAACCTGATTTTTACCCTGATTGCATCTCTTATAATCGGGCTTCTGGGTATATGGCTGATCACACAAAATCTTCGCAAGATAATTGCCACTGTACGGGAATTTCAAAATGGAAACCTCCTGGCCCGAATTCCTGTAAAATCCAAAGGAGAACTGGCGCAGTTATCCCACACTTTCAATGAAATGGCGGATACCATGCTGGAGGATATCAAAAAAAGAGAAGCAGTAGAAAACCTCCGGAAAGAACTGGTAGCCAATGTATCCCACGACCTTCGTACGCCGCTGGCTGTTGTAAGAGGATATATCGAAACGGTCATGATAAAAAAAG
>JAGQVA010000338.1 GCA_020438265.1 Bacteroidota bacterium | reverse complement strand
AAAAACCCGTTTCCCTGATCTGACCAATAACCTTCTTTGGATCCTGAAAAGTCCAGAAAATGACTTTCTCCTTATAATTTGAAACGCGGTGATGAATTCTGATGCCCTGTCCAAGAACAGGAATCATGACATAGGGATCAATGGAAATAATATCAGATGGTTGAAAGACAAGATTGCCAATCAGGCCGGCATTCAATTCTATTTTTCTGGGACTGACAACTAAATTAGCAAAGGGGAAAGATGCGTTCATTCTGCCGATGCGGGCTCCTCCGGTGAGTTTTAGTTCCATTTTTCAAAAGAGTAATTGTGTAGGCTGTTATAATATCAAGAAGATACTTTTTCTTGTTCTTCGCCATAGAAGATTAATTTTTTTGTGTTATCAATTTCTTCAATCATATAGGGGTTTTTCAGTGCTTCATATTCAATTAAATCTACTTTTCTTTGAAAGAGGTTTTCCAGATCTTTTTTCAAAAAGAACAAATAATCAAGGTATTCTCTTACAGTCATATTCACCTCGTCGAAAGAAACTAAAAAATCAATATCACTAGTTTTCCGAAAATCATTTCTCAATACAGATCCAAATACCCACAAATTCTTCACTTTGTATTTGCGACAAAGTTCTTCAATGATTGATAATTTTTCATTCAGAATAAGGGGCAATATTTTTTGCATCTCTTTCATTCTTCTAAAGATACGAAAATTCTATTGGGATAGAATGAAGATCCTACGATTCTGCATGAATAGAGTTGATCTACCCCGGCGCCGAAAACCGCTCCTTAAAATCAAACACCGAAACAGAAGGCCCATACAATTGAAAATAAGCCAGTTTTTCCACAGCCTCTTCCACTGTAGGGAAATGACCCTCCTTAATCCACCACATCGCAAAAGATGCTTTTCCAAATTTCTGAAACCACTCTCTTCTTCGTCTCAGGAAGTCTGTATGAAAGGTCTTATAAGTAAATTGCTCTAGTGACTCAATATCCTCCCAAACTGAGATATTGATGATAATTTGCTCATCATCATAAGGATTAAAACTGGAAGCATTGTTAGAATCGTCTTTGATTCGCCAGATGAAACCAGGGCTGCTTTCAGCCAGTTCGTTAACACTGTCGAGGTTGTCGACAAATTCTTGCATGATAGGATCATCGATATTGACGCCGATCATTCGGGCGATGTTGATTTGGGCTATTTGGTGTTTCATTATTTTATCCTATAATACTGCACATTCTCAAAAGAACCTCCATCAGGCGTGAAAAAACGTTGTATCACCTTCATTTCCCCATCCTCACCAATGATCCTTGTAGCAAAAGCAATTAACTGCCCACCTTTATAAGTGGAAGTATTCAGTACATTTTCTGATTCAAATTCCGACATGACTTCGTCGGCGATTTGAGGGTTTTCATATTTCTTTCTGATTCCGTCAGGGGTAATAGAATAACTCACACTAAAGGATTTGCCTTCTGCATCTTTCCAACTAATGGAAACGTCCAGAGATTTTTCTTCGCCTGATTTGAAGCTGTAAGTGGCCTCTTTGGGAGGAACTCCCTGTGCGTATTCAGATTTTTCGGGTTGGAGCTTCCAGACTCCGATGAAGGGATTGTTCATTTATTCTTTTTATTATCTCTTCCAAACCAATTCCGGCACTTTTTCTCCCTCTCCAATAATCTCCGCTACCTTCAGATTATGCAAAACGCCCCGCAGCATCTTATCGCTTACCCAGCCGTGAATAGCCCATTCGGTAGCGTGATACCAGCGTTCAGCATCTTTTAATTGAAGGTCATATCGCTTGGCAACGAGAGGAATATTATCATCTGTTTGCATGAATTGGTCGCAACTGTCATGAATGGTTCTGAGCATGCGAATCACTGAATCGGGTTCCTTTTCTATGATCTCATTCGTAGCTGCAATCACAAAACAGGGCCAGGGCGTGATAAATTCACCTATTCGCCTCAATTGCCCATTATCGACAAAGGGTTTGGTCATAAACTTTTCCCAGTAAAAGACATCGGTGGAAAGATTGGTCAGTGATTCGAGTGCGCCATCCAGGTTTTTGATGGGGGTAAATTGTTCTCTGGTTAATTTTTGGCCACGAGTATTTGCATCTACCATAGCCATGAGGTGTGAGCCCGAACCAAAGCGACTGATTGCATACTGTTTGTCGTAAATTTCCCGGTGATACTGTAGACTATTCTGGCTTCCGGTGTGAATGCCCCAAATCAAGGGAGTATTTACATAACCAGAGATAATTTGTGAAGGATTTCCTGCTACAATGTCTTTGATAATTCCTTCTGTGAGGAGAATGCAGGCATCGACTTCGCCATTTCTTAAAGCCTGCGTCATTTGGCCGGTGCCACCTTTGAAAGTAGTCCATTCGATGTTTACGCCTCGGGATGCGAAACTACCGTTTTCAATGGCAAGGTGGATGGGAAGGTTGAAATGTTCAGGGACGCCGCCGAGTCTGATGGTTTTGGTTTGCATGCGTAATTTTGAGGAATGGATTGATAGTTGAATTCTTAGATTCTGCTAAGATAGGGAAGTTGAGGGAAATATGGGGAATAAGGCGGTGAGTTTACTGGTAACGGGAATCAAGGGTTAGATTTTCTTCAGATCAACAGACTCTTTTTATTCCACTTTCAACTCCCATCTTAATCAAATTTCCATAGCCATCACTCGGTAAAAAGTCAAAATATGATTTTGCTGAAAGATAATTTTTTCTGGCATTTTCAAAATCATTCAAGTCCTCATAACATTTTCCAATGTTTAGATAAAGAGAAGGCAAAGTTCCTTTAACGGTAAGGTCGTCAATGTTTAATGCAGAATTTAGGGCAATCAGATCCCAATTCAGCTTTTCCTCGATAGAACCCTGATGTCTTGCAACATAGTGTGCAGATGTAAGTTTCTCAAAATCTGTTTTAGACAAATTCCAGGCTTTTTGAAATAACTTCAAAGCTTCTTCCGGCTGGCCTTTTCCTTCAAACTCCATTCCTTTTGCGCAGAGTTTTACGACTTCATTATTCTGATCAAATTCCATTATTGAATTCTTTTGTTCAGCGTAAAGCTAAAATCCTTATTCCCGATAAATGGTTCGTTGTTTTTGTCCAGAAAAAGTAAAATGTTATCATCTGCGACAAGGAGTGAAATGGCCTCATCAGGTTTATCAGGCTCAATTTTATAAATAACTACATTGGGATTCGACTCTGTACCTTTAATAATTGCCCATTTTCCCGTAACGTCCTGAGGTTGATTATCTACAACTTTGCGGATTGTATAAGTTGTGGGGAGATAATTAACGGAATCTCTGTTTAGCGTCAGTTTCCACTTTAGTTTAAAACAGGATTGACTTACATTCATTTCGGGATGCTCGCTGGCGAGTTCCTGGCAGGGGGTTCTTCCGTCAAAAACAAGTTGTACATACTTTTCATCAAAAATGGCTGATGGGATTGAAATGCCATTACTATTAACGGGTTCTTTTCTATTTAGCGAATAGCTCCACCCTCCGTTTCCTATCATCAATTGGCTTTGAGGTGTAAGCAGATGAAAAAGATTTTCATTGAGTTTTGCCAACAGGATTTTGGCAGAAGAATTTGTACTCTTCAGATGATAGACTTTAAAAGAACCGCTTTGAGAAACTGAAAAGGTTCCCTTAAGCACACGATTCTCACCATTGTCTTTAAACCCCATGGTATTAGGCTTGGATTCCCCAAAATGAATATTCAGGATAAAAGAATTATCATCGCTTAATTCGAGATTCCATTTGATAAAATCAACTTTTGTTTCGGCAGGGATTGTCAACATTGCCTTGATAGGCGAGTCTCCCGGAGTACTGCCAACGAGGACAATTGCAGATTTTGTAGTTGATGCAAAACAAGAGCTTAGGAGGAAAAGGCTTGATAATAGCAATAGTGTGATTGGGAGGATAGGTTTTTGAGGTTTCATATCTTACCTGATTAAGGTTATTCTAATTTACCAATTGTAAATTGATTTGCTCTCTTTTAACCAGGCTTTTATTGCTCCTTTCGCTTTCTCCACTTTGATAAAAATACCCATAATAATATAAATCCAATGTTTAGAGCAATAATATAAAGCAATATCCCAATTGGATTAAATCCTGAGGAATCCTGTTGTACAGCCTTTTCCAGAAAGAGAATAGAGGCTGACAGTTTTTGGTCTGTGAATAACTGGTTATTGGCAATATTACTACCCCAATGAATTCCTATAGCGAAGAATATCGTCCCTGACTTTAAGAGCGCATTGGCGAAGACAAAATGACCAATGATGATTGAAATAGAATATAAAATCGCCCCGAAAATCCCGATATTAAAAACATTGTGCATTGATACAAAAACGACAACGGTAATGAGATTGGCAATAGTTAAATTATAAGTCTCAATCAGCTTTTTGTATCCATAACTTCTGCAAATAAACTCCTGAACAGCAGCAGTCGGAAGAATCCAGTAAAGCTGTTTGAGCATCTCCTGAAAATGTATGTTTTCGTTGAATATAATTTTGTCACCCGTTAGCAAAGATTTTAGGTAGAAACCAATGAGAACGGCCATAATTCCCAGAAATAGCCCGATTGGTAAAAATTTTATATTCTCTCCTTTCAGATTAAAGCCTAATTCGCCAAGATTTTTACCTTCAGTTCTGTATAAAAACCAGTTTGCCAGCACAACCAAAATTAGGCCTGTGAATGGAAAAATGTTCTGAAAATTTTTGGATGGGATGATAAAGTCTGGTAGAAATAGGGCTATGAGAATGAGAACTATGTATAAGAATAATCGGCTTAAATTGGGGTAGGTTTGGAGTAGTTTCATTTGATCTGAGGATGGCATTGAACGTCTATCAAGTAAGAGACTCGAATTTATGAGCTAAGTTTGAGCCTCCTGTGATTTTGATTTGCGGAATAAAAAAAGACGACCTGAAAGGCCGTCTTTAACTCAAAATTTAGGGTATTTCGATTGAACCACAATACTATTCCAGACCCTCAACCACAAAGAAAGTTTGGTTGGGACCACCAGCCTGTCCCAGAACACTCCCCTGCTTTTGTTCATCCTGAGAGAAGAAATAAAGCGGACTGCCTTTATAAGATAATTGAGGTCCGAGGTCATCATTGCGATTTACAGACTCAAAATCATAGGCATTTAGGGATGAGGGCAGAACCAGTTCGGACGGGTATTCAACCGGCAGCCAGATATTCGCGCATCCACCAGAACAATTACTTTGATTCAGTTCATCAGCTGTATTGAGGTAGAAGGTAACACCCTTATCATTTACTAGATAAGTCACATTTTCTCCGTTTTCTGGAATAGCCTGACGACCTATCAGTACGCTATAATCGGGTTTGGCTACATGGAATAATCCATTGCGACCATCTCCCAAAACCTGATTGGGCTGTTCTAGGACACCATCTCCTTCTTCAGAAAAATGATACAGCGGCCATCCCTTATAGGCGATCTGGTTCTCTCCATACTGATCAGCAATCACGGTGAAATCAGATTTGTAGAGACCTTCACCTACCTGCAATTCATCCAGGTTACCAGTCACCGCAATCCAGACATCAGCACAACCCCCGCTACAGTTACTTTCTCCAGTTACATCTCCCGCGAAGAAATACATAGATTGGTTTTCTCCATTAACCAGAATCTTCCCGAAATTGCCATTCTCAATAGTCTTGATCTGAAAACCGGGATCATGTACTTCCTCCTCTTCACAAGCTACGGTCACCAAAAGGACAAAAACTGTCAGCGCCAGGAGTTTGAAATTCTTGAAATTAATGTTCATAAATTTTTAAGTGTTTATTGTTAGAAAAGTATTGGAGAGATAGTTTCTCCAGTCCTGCAAAAGTAGGAAGGACAGACAAGGAGAGCCTATCAGAATTCCGGCGAAAAGAATCACTTTTCCGACAATGCTTGTTGGAAAAAAACGACATGTTGGCAAATTTCCGACATGGGAATTAAGCTGGGAATAGGGTAGGAGGGAATGTTGTTACCAGATCTAATGGTACCGCATGGTAGAAGCAATTTGGTTTATTTCGTTATCTGTAGGGAGTTTTTTTGTTTTTCTGTCAAAAATCATAAGCAAGATCATTGTCT
>JAGQVA010000337.1 GCA_020438265.1 Bacteroidota bacterium | reverse complement strand
TATGCAATACGCCGCTACAAGGCAAAATACCTTTTTACACAAACCCAATGAAATTACAAATCAACAAAAGGACAATTCAACAAAAACACCCTCTCTTCCGCACGGGTAAAAACCGTATAAGTCCAGCGGATATAAGCGCGTAAATCATTTCCATAATCCGGCTCGAAACCAATAATCACATTCTCCCACTGTCCTCCCTGCGACTTATGGCCTGTAATCGCATACCCGTATTTGACCTGCAAAGCATTTACATAAGGGTCCGTACGTAGCAGGGAAGCCGCTTTGGAAGCAGACATGCCCATATACTCTTGCTTTCTTTGTTGTAAAATGGAATACATGACTCCCTGGTCTAATTGGGGCTGTTTATTCTCCAGCAAATCCAGCACAATTTTGCATTCTACCAACATAATTTCCCCTCGTGCATCCAGAAACTCAATCTCCACATCCATCCATTTAAGGCCATATTTTTCCTCGTAGGATTCAGGGTAAACGTCTCTGACAGTCCCCATTTCTCCGTTGGCAATGAAAGGCAGGCGTTTGGGATCGCCCCAGGCGTAATTATTTTTGACCACCATCAAAAGATCTGATGCAACCAGGGGTTCTTCCGCGCCGAAAATCTGATGACGAATTGCCTGATTGACTTTGGTTGCCTGATAATTGGAATAGGTGATAAATACGGCCCGATCCTGATTGCCCGGTTCAAAATAGCCCATATAAGTTTCCAGAGCCTCATAGGGTCTTTCCAGCATCTGTACATCCCGATTGAGGTCAAGGCGTAATTCCTGGATATTCTGCCCTAAAAACGCATCCCGAATGAGAACTGCATTTTCAAGTACGCCGGAATCTACCAGTTGTCGTTTTACTTCTGTCAGGTGTGAATGAAAAACGTCTAAATCTCCCAGATATGAAAGCTTGTCAGGATCAAGGGCGGGGGAGTCATTATGTCCAACAGGGGGAAGCTGTACGGGATCTCCTACAAGGATAATTTTCCGTTGTTCATCACCATAAAAGACATATCGCAACAAATCTCGCAGCAAACTATTGGGAATGCTGGAATCAGAATGATCACCAATCATAGAAGCTTCATCCACCACATAGACCACCCTGGATTTTTCTTTATTGGCTTTTAATTCAAAAGATACGTCTCCAAAGGCATTTTCTTTGGGAGAATAAATATGATGATGAATGGTGTAGGCTAGGCGTTTGGTGCGTCGCGTAATTACCTTTGCCGCCCTTCCGGTAGGAGCCAGCAGGATAACTTTATACCCCATTTTTCGGAGCAGAGCGGTAAAAATATTAATGAGAAAGGTTTTACCCGTACCCGCAGACCCCGTCAGTAAATAGGCAGACCGATCCTCATGAGAATGATAAAACTCCATAAAAATCTCCAGAGCCCGCTCCTGATCCTCAGTAAGGGTAATATCATTTTTCCCCAAAATATCTTTTAGTATTCTATCTCTGAGGTCGTCCATACCTTTTTATCAATTCATCCCGAAAACATAGGTTTTTGTCATGGAAGCAGGTACCGCAATGACAATATCAGCTTTATTCTTATACTCTTCCTCAAGTCCATTCAGAGATTCCTGTTCAACGGTAGTAATATTCACAATTTTCAGAGATGGATTTCTCTGCCTGATATACCAGGCAATCCCTTCCTTATAATCTGAATGATAAGAACCATTATAATGGACAATGGTAGCTCCTTCAGTGTAGTTTTCCAGAGTAAAATGCGCCATCGTAGCATCTTTGGTTGCCTGAGCCTCAATAAATCTGGAAAGTTTTTCATCATCCATTCCATGGCCTCCCATGAGGGTTTTCATATTTTGATAAGAAGGGAGTTCGTATTCAATATGAAAGGGTAAAGGTGCAATCCATGATTTTTCTTCTTCAGATAAATTGAGCAAAGTGTCGATACCTCCTTTATAAGCCATACTGGCAAATCTACGGGGTACATTCGTGCCAAAGAAAGGAATACCATTTTCCTTGCAATACTCGACAATAGGCCGATAGTCAGTATTATAATTTCGCCAGAGTTTGAGACTATCCTGGAAAGTTTCTTCATCAATTTCTCCATTCAGGTATTGAGAAAGCATTTCCTGCTGGTCTCTTTCAAACATCTCCACACCAACTTTCAGGTTTTCCTTTTTCAGCTGTTCTTTCAGATCTTTTAATACTTCGAATTCCAGCCAGTGCGATATCGGATTGTCATGTGATTCTCCAAAAAAGATGATATCTGCATCTGAAAGTTTTTTCAGGGCCTTTTTATAATTGATCTTTTTCCCTTTGGCATCAAATAACAAGTAAGCAGGTTTGTCCTGTGCCATAATGACTGTGGTAAAGAGATAAAAAAGTAAAATTCCAACGGTTTGTTTCAGGTTCATAGGGCAATATATATAAACATTATAATTATTGGGCAATTGGCTTTTGGGGATTGGGTAATTATTCAAACACAGGTTTTTTGAATTAGAAGTATGATATTTCTCCTAAACCGGATGTGCTTTTTGGGACGTCTTTGATTGTTATGGTCACATTTGCAGGTTATCCAGCTTTATAAAGCCCCTCTAAAATCATTCTTACTGCCTGTTTTCCAATATTTTCCGCTGTCATGTTTCCTTCTGGTTTATACCATTGATGAATCCAGTTTACAGAAGAAAGAATCATCGCGGTTATGAATCCCGGGCGGAGATCATTTCTGAATATCCCTTCCTGAATTCCTTCCTGAATGAGGTTGCGAAATAATGCTTCATATTCAGCTACTGATTGGGCGTATTCGCTCAATCTGGGTTCATTCAGATGTTTCCATTCCTGAAAAAAAATGGCGGAAGCATTGATGTTTTTAATAATCACATAAATATGGGCGGTAATCATTTTTTCCAGCCTTACTTCAATTGGAAGGTCAAGTTTGGCAATGGGATCTACTTTTTGGTGAAATTCATTGGCACATCTGATAGCGATTTCCCATAAAATATCGTCTTTGGAGTTGTAATGACTATAAAGACTCGCAGGGCGTATGTCCAGTTTTTTTGCCACGTCACGCATAGAAGCAGCATTGAATCCCTTTTCACTAAAAAGTTTTTGTGCAGCAGTAAGAATTTCCTGCTTCCGGGGGCTTAAAGTCTTTATATTTGTATTGGACATGTATGTGTACTACCTACTGTTCGTTAGTAAACTTAGCGAACTTCCTATTTTTTTCCAAAGTTAAGCCATTTATACATGCGTGGTTAAACAGGCAGATCAAGTCATAAATAACCCTGGAAAACTACATGCATCCCCCAATGCCAATCTCTGTGGAATGTCTGCACCACGTTCAATATCAAATATTCATTCCGAAGTTTTGAAACTCGTGGACTATATACTAACTTTACCCGCCTCTGAAGAGATCATCAATCAATCTCCTTCCTGAATTGTGAGTGTGGATCAGAGGCAAAATAAATGATTGGGAAGAGTGATAATGATGAAGGATTTATTAATTGGTTAAAAGCAAAACAATCTGACACCTGATACATGGAATTCTCGCTACAAAATCTCAGCGCATCCACTCAGCAGTCTATTCCGCTACTAATTCTACTACTGACAGGATTGGTCCTCATGATGCTGGACTCTTTTAAACAGCGGTCATCTCTGCCCTGGGTAACTGCCGCAGGTTTGGCTATTTCAGCCATTGCTGCCTGGGTGATGGGACCTGATTCAAGCCAAATTACCTTTTTTGGTATGATGGAGACAGGTGGAATCGCACCATTGGTACATGTATTTATCTGTATTTCTGGTCTGTGTACCATATTTTTTCTCAATGATTATTTGAGTCGACAAGGAAGACTCATTGACGACGTGTACGCCCTGATTGTTTTCTCTGTATTGGGGATGATTCTCATGGCCAATGCCAATGACCTGATTATGGTTTTTATTGGTTTGGAAACGATGTCAATGTGCCTTTACATTTTTGCCGCTTTATTCAAAACGGAAACCCGCTCCAATGAGGCTGGTTTGAAGTATTTCCTTTTGGGGTCTTTTGCTTCTGCCTTCCTGTTATTGGGAATTTCAATCATATACGGAGTTACCGGAACCACGAACCTGAACGTTCTGGCTACTGCAGATAATATCAATGTTTTACAGTCTAATCAGGCTTTGTTTTTCACTGCAGGTGGATTGATTCTGATTGGATTCCTGTTTAAAGTAGCTGCTTTCCCTTTCCACAGCTGGACACCGGATGTTTATACAGGAACGCCTACTCCTCTGGCAGGATTTATGGCAACTGGTAGTAAACTGGCGGCCTTTGTGATTTTGGGAGTAATTATCCACAAGCTTGAGCTGGTAAGCGCTCCGGAGAATGGAAAATTTGTTACAGTCCTCGGACTTGCAGCACTCTTTACCATGATTTATGGTAATATCGTAGCTGCCCGCCAGCAGAATATGAAACGAATGCTGGCTTATTCCAGCATCGCACACACAGGTTATGTGCTGTTGGGACTTTGCGCAGCCACTGCTACGGATTATATCGGTTTTAAAGCGATCATCTTCTATATGTTTATCTATACTTTGATGAACATTGGTGCATTTGGAATGGTGGGAATGGCTGAACGTCAGTTTGAAGATACAGATATGGAAAACTGGAGAGGCCTGGGGAAAAAAGCGCCTTATTTTGCTGCGGCATTGGCGGTATTTCTATTCTCTCTCGCCGGCATTCCCCCATTAGCTGGCTTTATGGGTAAATATCATGTGTTTATCACAGCGATCAGAGCGGATCTGGTGTTACTGGCTACGGTGGGGATTTTGACTTCTGTAATTGGTGCTTATTATTACATCCGGGTGATTGTACTGATGTTTTTTGATTCTCAGGATAAAAGCCCTGAGTTCAATACCAATTTTTCGCTGGTACCAGTTACCGGAATTGTGTTGCTGGTAGCTTTGATTGTGCTTTTTGGGATTTTCCCATCATTAATCCTCAACCCGATTGATCAGGCGTTCTCTGTGTCTGATTTGGTAAGTACGGCTGTTTCAGCGCATCCTTAGAAAGATAGAATAGAAGAAAATATTTCATTGGCCGATCAGGATCTAAAAAAAGGCTTCAAGCAATTTCAATTCCTGATCGGCCATTTTTTTTCGGTCAAATAGCTCAGCAAGCTTACGTGCATTTTTCCCATAAACACGTCTCAAATCTGCATCATCTACCAGGGTGAGAATATGATTAACCCATTGATTTACATCGTTTTGAGGGGCAGAAAGCCCACACGCAAACTGTCGCAAATACTCTCCCTGCCAGCCCTGATAATTGATAATAACAGGCAAACCCATGCTGAGATAATCGTAAAACTTTGTAGCGCTATTCGTCTCCAAAATAGGGTAGGGGGCAAAACAAACGATTCCTATATCTGCTTTTTCCAGATACTCTGATAATTCCTCTCTTGGCACACTTTCATAAAATTTTACAAGCTTACATGGATTCTTAAGAAAATCTTTTGCTACGCGCTTTTGGTCATTTCCATCTCCAATAATGATAAACTCCAGGTCTGTACGACCCATTTCTTCTATTTTTCGGGCAACATGGATGATTTGGCTTACTTCATTGGCCAGACCGAGTGTGCCTGCGTAGATCAGGGTAGTTTGGGGTTTTGGTTTTTTAGCTATTAAATGAAAACGATCCAGATCTGCCCCATTATAAATAACTGTGATCTTTTTGGGGGAAATGCCATACTTCTCAATTTCCGTTTTGATTCCGTCCGAAAAAGGGAAAATATGCTGAGCAGCAAGATAGATTTGACGGGTTTTTCTTTTGAGAAATTTGATGAGCAAAGAATTGCGAATGATTCCCATTTCAATCGGAACTTCCGGCCATGCATCAGCAACCTCCAGAAAAAAGGGTTTTTGATGATAATCGGCCAGCTTTTTCCCCAGATAGGCGACAGTTAATGGAGGCGTATAGGTGAGAACCAGATCAATATCCTTGATTTTTTTCCCCAGAAAAAAGGCTTTGATCCCAAACCGGATAAAGGAAATAATTCTTTTAGGGAAAGACATTTTATGTGCATAATTGACATCCACAGCATAAATATCAATCCCCTGAAAAGTGTAATGACCTGTAGATTTTTCCTGAAATTCGGCTGTTTTGTCTTTCGTAAATCCTGCC
>JAGQVA010000336.1 GCA_020438265.1 Bacteroidota bacterium | reverse complement strand
CGAAAATCAGGATTTTATCAAAATCAAAGATGCCCGTTACGGGACCCTGATCAATGCAACGAAAGGAGTCAGTTTCATTGAAGAACCCCAGGAGCTTTGGGTGAAAAAACGGGAACTTCGAACTTCAGAAGAAGAAAAAATCATTCGCCAGGAACTCCGCCAGATCCGCAAAGAACTGGCCGCCGAAACCGGGAAACCTCCTTTCAGAATTTTCACCGATTACACTTTGGGGCTTTTAGCAAGAGAAAAACCCGTCAATGCTGCTGAACTCATCCTTATTCCCGGCTTCGGGAATTATAAATCCAACCGATATGGTCCGGCGATTTTTAAGGCTTTGGAGCGTGCAAATTCCCAATGGGAAGAAAATCGCATTCTGCAAGCTTATCAGCGAGCCAAAACACCCAGCCATCAGAGTGTAAAAGCACTTTTTGAAGCAGGAAATTCTGTAGAAGAAATTGCCAGTGAAAGAGCAGTAAAAACCACAACTGTCACCCGAACGCTTCTCACCCTGCATCAGGCAGGAGAATTGGATCTTACAACGTGGATTGAGCAGAGAGTGTCTCCCAAAGATTTTCAAAAAGGGACTGCCTATTTCCAGTCTTCTCCTCAATCCAAACTCAAAAATGCCTATGAAAAATTAGGTCTGGATTATGACACGTTGCGATTGTGCCGCTTATATGTCAGTAAATTATCCTCTTCCCAGGAAGAGTTAAAATTAGCCTCTTAACGATACATAATAATGAAACCTTCATATAACCCATCACAAGAAGTCAATATCAGTAAGCAGGCTGCCCTGATTTTGAAAACAGTACTTTTGCTCAACAAACCCTTTGGGGCTGGTTATATTGCCCGAATCCTCATGGGAGATGATACATTTGGGTGGAAAAAAGAGGAGCATAAACAGCTCGAAACCTTCGCAGAACTTTCCGAAGTGAATTTCTCACTGATGGATGACATCATTAATTACCTGGTAAAGGAAAACTACCTGGAAATCACCAATGATATCTACGGGACCGTCGATATTACTGCCAAAGGAGAAGAGTGGATTAGTGCTCCTGAGCCGATTATTGTGGCTCAAAGTCTGCTAAAGAAAAGCTGGTATCAGGTGCAATTAACCAGAGTATTAAAGGAAATTCGCACCAAAACTGCAGAAAATACACTGAAACAACCACATGAAATTTTCACCAATTTCACCCTATCTCAAATCACCGATAAGATGCCTCAAACGGAGGATGAATTAGCCCAGGTTACTGGTGCAGCCGATCTATCTCCAGGCCTGAAATTAATGATTCTGGCAGAAGTATCCAGAATGTTAGAGAAAAAAGAAGAGGACGATAGATCAGGGATTTATCGGAAAGCTTACTCTCCGAGTCATCGTAAAGTAAAAGAGCTCGTTGAAGCAGGGAAAAACTTTTCAGACATTGCGCAGGAGCGTGAACTCAAACCAGATACCGTTATTGATTATATTTTCAACTTGCATCATGCTGAAGAAATTGATTTACAGACCTGGATTGAACAAACGGTTGACAGTAAAGACCTGTACAAGGGTTCGGAATATTTCAACCAGGTAAGCGCTCCCAAGCTGAAAGACGCTCATTCTATTCTGGGATTAGACTACCCTGTCCTGAGGTTATGTCGATATTATGCCTGGCGTGATAATGAAGCCAAACTAAAATACGCATCATAGGCGGGGTTATACCTGCCAGTTGATGGGTGCTTTTCCCATTTTTTCCAAAAGGGCATTGGTAGTAGAAAAATGCCGACAGCCGAAAAATCCATTATGTGCTGAAAACGGCGAAGGATGGGCTGCTTTGAGAATGTGATGACGACGGGGGTCAATAACCGCTCCTTTTTCCTGAGCGTATCGGCCCCAGAGGAGGAAAATGATGCCTTCCTTTTGATCGTTTAATGCCTGAATGGCGGCGGTGGTAAACTCCTCCCAACCCTTTCCTTTATGAGAGCCTGCTTGTCGGGCTCTCACTGTTAATAATGCATTGAGCATCAGCACTCCCTGTCCGGCCCAGGCCTCCAGGTTCCCGTGATTGGGAATGGTAATTCCCACATCTGTCTCCTGTTCTTTGTAAATATTTTTCAAAGAAGGAGGAATCGCAACTCCATGCTGAACGGAAAAACAAAGTCCATGCGCCTGTCCTGGCCCATGATAAGGATCCTGTCCCAGAATCACCACTTTGACCTCGTCAAAGGGCGTTGTATCAAACGCATTAAAAATTAATTTTCCCGGGGGATAAATGACCTGGCCATTTTGTTTTTCAGAAACCAAAAAAGCTTTTAATGTCTGGAAATAAGGCTTGGAGAATTCATTATAAAGAGCCTCCTTCCAGGAAGCTTCCATTTGCACAGAGTCAGAGGGATGAGACATAAATCAATGTATTCGTATAGATTCAGCTAAAGCTAAAAAATTTATGATAAACAGACTATTTGTTTTGAGATTTAATCGCCGGAACTAATACCCTTCAAAGCGACTACCTCCCGAACCCTTTTTCTTTCTTAGCACAACAAAGCCCAAAATAATCATAGAAGCGAGGGTTAATAGAATTAACGTAAGAGCCATACCTGAACCCTGAGCCTCATTTACGGGTGCCAATCCTTCACCTAACATCTTCAGATCTTCGTTGGCATCTCCAATCTCTTTATTGCCCATACATTGTGCAGTCTTTAATCCAAAGCTCTTATTTGCATAAACCAGATAGGTTTTCCCCTCTTCAAAGATATATCCACACTCCTTTTCCCATTTTGTATTGATGATCAAATGTTTGGTAGTAGTTCTTTTCCAGGTACGATTTACTTCAAAAGAAAATTTCCATCCACCGGCCATCCAGTTAGTATTTACAAAACTGACCTTCCCTTCAAAGATAATGTCTGCGTTTTCGATCATTTGATCTACATTCTGAGGGGACTGACAATCGCAGGCAAGCGATGAAGAAAATAGCCCCAACTGTAGAAGAAAAAGAATAAAGACGTATTTAACTCTCATACTGACAAAACTAAATAATTAAGCCTCAAACTGAAAGAACAACTTCCAATCCGAGGCTTAGTTCGACAAACAAGAATTATTTTATTTGATCGCCAGGGTTTCTTTGTATTTAACCTGGCTTTCGAGAATTTCCATCGCCTTGACAATATCTTCGTCGCCACTAAGAGAAGCCTCGATGGCTCCGGCTTTAAAATAGTAACGTCTGACAATCTCATCCTTCAAAAGTTCGGCAATTTCTCCTTTATGCTTGAGCATATCTTTATCCTTGAGACTCTCCAGTTTGCTTTCCAGATTGGCCAGATCATCCTTCATTTTCTCTCCGTAAGATTCTTTTTCGACAGTTTCGACCAGTTTTTCCAATTGCTTTTCAGCACGGGTTTCAAAGTCAAAATCCTGCTTTTTCACATAAGCCATAAAATCTCTATACACTTTATCTGAAATTTTGAACTCTCTGGCCGATGCGATTGTTTTATTTTCCGCTACAAACTGGGTAGCAAAGTCAAAAATTAACCCTTGTCGATTTAGCTCCAGAGCAATGGTACTCAATTTATCTTTTTTAACGTCGAAATCGGGCTCAATTCCTCCTCCATCATAAACCGTTCTGCCATTACGCGTAGTAAATGAATTTTTGAGGCTATCAGGAATTCTTGCCACGCTGCCATCTTCATTGCGATCCGCATAATTAATTGCCTGAATACAGCGCCCGCTAGGCGTGTAGTATTTGGCTGTTGTTACTTTTAATTGTGAGTTATAGCTCAATGGGCGAATATTTTGCACCAGGCCTTTTCCAAAACTTCTGTTTCCAACGACAATCCCCCGGTCAAGATCCTGAATCGAACCAGCCACAATTTCCGAAGCGCTGGCACTTCGGCTATTCACCAAAACCGCCAAAGGAGTCATATCATCCGTCGCAGGGCGATTCGCATATAATGCCCGCCTTGATTCTTCCTGACGGCCCCGGGTCTCTACAATTTTTTCTTTTTGGGTAATAAAAACATTGGCCACATTAATCGCCTCATCCAATCGACCACCAGGATTTCCTCTGAGATCCAAAATCAAACCACTTAAGCTTGAATGCTCTTTTTTTAGTTTCTCCAGCGCTTTTTTGACCTCTTTACCAGCATCCTGAGTAAAACCAGTCAGGGCAATATATCCAATATGATCGTTGACCATACCAGAATAAGGTACATTATCTACCTTTACCTGATCTCTTTCCAGAGAAAGAATCATTGGCTCTTCTTCTCCCAAACGCTGAATCGTCAACTTTACCGGTGTCCCTTCTTCCCCACGAAGCAAATCTCTCACATCTGAAACTTCCTTATCACTACCTATTTTGGTATCTTCAATTTGAAGAATCTGATCTCCGGCCTTTAACCCGGCCTTTTGTGCAGGATAACCATCGTAAGGCTCAAGAACCACAATATTCCCTTTTCTTTTGCCAATTAATGCACCAATACCTCCGTATTTTCCGGTACTCATAAAACGAAAATCCTCAATCTCTTCCTCCCCAATATAATTGGTATAAGGGTCCAGGGAATTGAGCATCGCATCGATTCCTGTACGCATCAGTTCCGAAGGATCGGTATCATCGACGTACAAAGAATTAATTTCCCGATACAGTTTCCCAAAAATATCCAGGTTCTTGGAGATCTCGAAATAGTTGTCAGGCACATGGGTAATAAAACCCACACTAAACGAGACCATAATCACCAGAGATAAGACTAAAAATCTTCGTTTTTTAAGCATACTTTCTTCCGCTATTCAGTTAAATGTATAAATAAATTACATCCCAATGTGTGGAGGATGTGGACGATTCTCACGTTAAAATAGTAGATTTTTGACAGAAATGTTTCCCATAATCATCTCTCTGTTCTAAAGATAGCAATTTAAAGCAAAAATGCTCATCAAAATCGCTATAAATCATTTGATAATTTCTGAGAAAGACGGTCCAACGCCCGGACAATCGATTTTTCAATTTGGGCATATTGTGTATTGCTTCCTCCGGAAAAGACCATAAGAATAACCAGATTACGGCCATTCTTGTTTAATTCCTCTTTGAGGTTCGATTTATTCAGGCGGAAGGCTTCACGCATCCGGCGTTTGAAATAATTGCGGGTTACTGCGTGGCGATATCTTCTTTTAGGAGCAGAAAAAGCCACAGAAAGGGGTGAGTTGATGTATTTGTTTGGTAGGTCAAATACATAAAAAAATTTGAGCACGCCTATTCTAAAAGAGGAGCCATGCTCAAACAAATATTCAAATGCGATTTTACTTCGCAACCGTTCATCCTTGCGGAAGAAATGCCGCTGGTCTGCTGACCCTGGTGACGGATGCGACACGATTCATTATTTTTGCTTGTGACGACCTTCGTCGCTAACAGTCAATTTATGTCTTCCTTTAGCTCTGCGGGAAGCAACTACCTTACGGCCACCTGCATCAGCCATGCGACTTCTGAATCCGTGCTTGTTTCGTCTTTTTCTATTACTCGGTTGATATGTCCGTTTCATTTTCTTTTTGTTTTTCGGGAGGGCAAATTTAGTAATAATCCCGATACTGTCAAAGGATTGGGAATATCTTTCTTTTAAGAGAAAGGCAAAGATAAGTAAAAACAACAAACAAGAAATAGAAAAATGAAAAGTATTTGACTCATTTACAGCAAATTAAACCTGTTTTTCCACTACTTCTTCTTTTTATTTTTCACTACTTTTATTCATTATGGATATCAAACAACAATTTGAAGAAGCGCTCAACGATTTTATAGAAAAGGTAAAAGAAGATCGCAATATCCTCGCAGTCATCCTTTTTGGCAGTCTGTCTTATGACACAGTCTGGGAAAAATCAGACATCGATCTCATGCTCATTACCAGGGATATGAAACCCACTGGCAGAAATGCCGAACAACGCGATGGATTTGCCCTTACTGAGCGGGATATTAATATTCATGCCATTCTCATGTCCCGAAGTGAGTTTAAAAAGACCATTGAAGGTTCTCTGGATTCGTCATTCATTCATTCTTCCTTTTCCAAAAGCAGCCTGATGTATACGTATGACGAAAGCATTAAAGATTTGTATAATACTGCGATGGAACTGGGAAGTCGTGACAGACAGGTTCAACTATTCAGAGCCGGGGCACTTGCCC
>JAGQVA010000335.1 GCA_020438265.1 Bacteroidota bacterium | reverse complement strand
CAAAGGAAATAGGCATCCGCAAAGTACTCGGTTCAACTATGTATGAAATCATGCAGTTCTTGGCACTGGACTTTATGAAACTGGTATTGCTTGCGAACCTGATTGCCTGGCCACTTGCCTGGTGGATGATGCAGGAATGGCTGACAGGATTTGCTTATCACACGAAGATTGAATGGTGGATTTTCCTGGCTGCAAGTTTGGCGGTAGTGTTGATTTCTCTGTTTACAGTGATTACGCAAGCTTACAGAGCTGGATTGACGAATCCGGTTTTGGCATTGCGGGAGGAATAATGGTTAACAGCCCTTCCAGGTTTTCGAAAACCTGGAAGGTCTAAATTTTTTTATCTTCTAAACTTCCTCCACAATTTAGGCAACATCCCCGGCAGATCAGCTTCTTCCCACTTTTTCCCTTTAATGCCATTAGCGGGCGGAAGTTCATGTCCCGTTTTTCGTTCGTAAGCTTCAAGCGCACAGGCTTCATAACCCACCCAATCCATTTCGTCTCTCAGACTCACATATTTCACCAGAATGTCCGGCTTTTTCATCACCCGAAAAAAAGTCTTTTTCCCACGGGAAATCAGCCAACCCCGAAAGTCAGAAAAAAACTCTTCAGAAAACTTATCTGTTATGATATGAGCGGCAGCCCTCATTTCCCAGGTATTAGCCAGATTCATATAGTGGGAAAAAATCACGTCAAACATAATGATCTCCTCTACCTTCCGCTTCGATAAAAGACGAATCAACCGCTCCTGATGTCGGTCTGGCCTTTTGGCAAATACACTCTGCGAACTTTTTATAATCTTCCAGAATTTTTTCTCGTTCATGGACCTGATAGTTTCTTGCCTGCCTCCGGCTGGTTTTTATCATTTTCATCACATAGAAAAATAGAAAACAGAGATTACACATAGTTTTCAATAAAATATTCTATGTGCTTTTTCTATGCTTACTATGCGCCTATGTGGTGAAAAACAAATTTGTGTGCCGCAGGCATCCGTGAATTTACAAATTATTTTCAATCACCATCCGAAAGCCTTTGCCATGCACATTCTCGATACTGATTTCCGGAACATCCTTAAATCGTTTGCGAAGTTTGCTGATAAAAACGTCCATACTTCGGGCGTTGAAGTAGTTATCATCTCCCCAAAGTTGAGTCAGGGCTTCCTCTCGGGAAAGAAGATCATTTTTTCTAACCAATAATAATCTAAGCAAATCAGCCTCTTTAGGCGAAAGACGAGAATCTTCGCCCTTATAGCTAATGGTGTGAAGCCGGTAATTGAAATGAAACCCACAGAAATTAAATTCATCAGGAATAGATTCATCCTGATTGTTTTCGCTTGAAGTTCGCTTAAGAACAGCTTTTACCCTGTATAATAATTCTTCCGAATCGAAAGGTTTGGTGATATAATCATCGGCACCTAGCTCAAACCCCTGATGGATATCCTCTTTCATGGACCGGGCAGTAAGAAAGATAATGGGCATATCGGAATTAATTTCCCGTATTTTTTTTGCCAGGGTAAAACCATCCATCTTCGGCATCATGATATCGAGAATACAAAGCCTGAAAGGTTGGGTTTTAAAGGCTTTTAAACCATCAGCGCCATTATCACAAAGGGTAACCTGATAATTATTGAGTTGCAAGTAGTCTCTGAGGACTGCCCCAAAATTTGCTTCATCTTCTACCAGGAGAATATTAATCATTGTTGAACGAGAGTTATTTATCTGCTAAAGGAAATATAATTTCAAAAGTACTACCTTTTCCGGGAATACTACTCACACTCACAGAACCCTGATGTGCTTCCACAATTTCTTTCACATAACTTAATCCCAGTCCAAACCCCTTCACATCATGTAGATTCCCGGTTGAAACCCGATAAAAACGGGCAAAAATCTGCTGTTGGTCAGCCTTACTAATCCCCATTCCCTGATCAGAAACCCGGATAACAAGTCTGTTACCAAGATTTTCTGTACTCACACTAATAACAGGTGCCTCAGGGCTGTATTTATCAGCATTGTCCAGTAAGTTATAAATCACATTGGTAATATGCACTTTATCAACCTCCAGCTCATAGTTTTTTGCATCAAGATAAAGATTCAGTTCGCCTTCTCTTTTATGAACCTGCAAAAGAACATTTTGGGTTGCTTTTTGAATGATTTGGTGAATATCTACCTTTTCTTTTTTGAGCTGAATTTCCTTTCGGTCAAAACGCGCGGCCTGCAATACCCGCTCCACCTGGCGATGCATGCGGGTATTTTCCTCCTTAATGATCCCGGTATATCTTTCTATTGCATTGACATCAGATCGAATCCGGGGGTTATTCATTGCATCAGCTGCAAGAGAAATGGTCGCGATCGGTGTCTTTAACTCATGGGTCATATTATTGATGAAATCATTTTTCATCTCGGACAATTTCTTCTGCCTCAATAAAATCCGGATCGTCAACCCAAAGCAGATTAAGATAATCAAGGTAAAAAATATCGAAGCAATTGCCTGAACCCATACGCCTCTGAATGCATTAAAATTCTTATCGGGAAAAACGACATATAAGGAACTTTGTGAACCTAACCTTTGATAAGGAAATAATCGAATTGTATGCCTGCTGGAAATAAAACTTTTTTCAGATAACCCTCCGGTTTTAAAAAACGCCTGATTACTTTCTTCTTCTTTAATCATAAAATGATAGGGCTGGTAAATTCCCTGATCGTGAAGTGCCTGCCTTAACATTGTATCAACCTGAATGGAATCAATTCTTTCCGGAATTTTCATATTAAAGGAACTCAGCCCATTCAGCGTCTGACTCATCATTTCCACAATTTTTTTTGGGCCCCGCATTTCGAGTTTCAGATCCTTAAATGAACTATTCGTCCCATCATAAGAGACATAGGTAAAAGCATCATTCCCCAGAAAAAGAGAATCTCCGGTAATATAGGTTTCCTGCTCGGTAATGATATTGACACTATCGCGAATGGTGATTCTTGTACGCGGTCGGTTGCCGCCAAAATCTGCATCTCCGTCCATTTTCAAAACAAAACCACCGTTTTGCTCAGAACGGGTAAAGAGTGGACTGGTACTATCTCCCGGATCTACAAGATCTACATTCATGGCCCGGGAAACTCTGATGAAATTTGTCTGAATCTCTTCGCTGTAAAGCCGATCCACAAAATGATTTAAGGCGTCATTCACACTTATGTTAAAATTCTCCTCATTGAGTTTGATGGCTTTCCTGATTTGAAACACCTGTAGCCAGACAATTCCAATCAGGGCCAAACTCATTACGCCTATAATTATTTGAATCTGGTATTCTTTCACCTTACAAAGATAATATGCTTACATCATGGCAAGGAAGGATTAACTTTTAATTAACAAAATTTAACGCAGAATTAACCATACGAACGCTTAAAAAGACCTACATTTGTATCACCAGCGTTAGTTATTTTATTCGAAAAAATTAGCATTCCTTGTTGAAAAGTATTGTAAAAGGTCGGTTTTATGCCGGCCTTTTTTATTTATTCAAATTTACAGATTCTTTAAAGATTTTGTATTTTTATCCCTAGATGGATTCTCGTCAAAAACTTAATCTTAACCATGCCTTGCTGACTTTGAAAAAGCCATTCCCCTGGTTTTTCAACCAGGCGGAATATATCAAAAGACATCAGGCATTAGAAGTGATAAAAGAAGATGGAGACTATCAGGCCATTCCTGGTTTGTTTGAATTTTCACTCAAGGTTCCTGGCAATATGATGCTCCCGGTTGTGCGGGTCATCTCTGAAATTTTGTTTTGGCGCACTCCTTTAGATCAGCCCCAACTCGTTTATCGAAAGTTTCGGAGATTGCGATTTGAGCCCTGGCATATCGATGATTTTATCCGTTTTCCTACTCAGGAAGCCGTTTGTTTGCTTTGCCTTGCCAGTGTCAATACCGATGGTTTTGTCAGAGAAAAAGCCCTTCGTTATTTAAGCAATTTTAATATTCCGGAACTCATTCCTTTTGTTATTTATCGTTTGGCTGATTGGGTTCCTGAAATTTCAGAAATAGCTCATCAAATACTCCCTCAATTTCTCGATCAAAAATATGTTGAGGCATATATCTACAATTACAAATTACTCTATTGGCTTTCAGCCGATCGCAGAAAAGACCTGACTCCTGCAGCCAATTCTATCATGCGGGTTTTGACAGACAAAAAAGCTCAACCAGATCTCATTGGTGCGATGAAAGCAGCCAGGCCTAATCAAAAAAGATTTTTGATAAAAACGCTGGCCAGGTCCAATCCCATGGAAGCCATTCGTACAGCACTGGACAGCTCGGACTTTCAGGTAAAACTTTCTATCATTCCTTATGTGTCAAAACTGGATTACGCTCATTCCATTATGTTTCTCGACCGTCTTTTAAGGGATAAATCCAGACCTGTACGACTCAAAACGCTTCAATATATCCCCGCTGGAGAATATGACCGATTTGAGAATACTTTTCTTGAATTACTTCACGACCCCATGTGGCAGATCAGGGAAAAAACACGCTTGATTCTGAGCGTTTCTAAAAACTGGGACTTTACCGATTTATACCGCAAGGCAATTCAAAAACAGGAAGTAAAACCAGGAACAGTTCTGGGGCTTGCCGAAACAGGCGATGAGAATGATAAAATATTAATTAAACCTTTTTTAGAGAGTAAAAATCCGTTGCTTGTTTCCGCTGCTATGATTGGTTTGGATAAATTCAGAGATCAGCATTTATACGCTCACCTGATTCCTTTCCTCACACATTCAAATGGTATGGTGAAAAGAGCAGCTAAAAAAATCATCATCGAGCATATCGACAGGGATAAAATTCTTGCCATGAGAAGACTGGTTCAGGCAGGAAAAACACCCAATAAGAAACAAATTCTCAAAATTTTACTTCAATACGGAGGATGGGGAAGTATTGTCGACATTCTTTTTATCATTTTGTATGGGGAGGAAGAATTGGCCAATATGGCCTGGGTTTATATTCCTCATTGGCTTCAAAAAATCAAAAAGATTTTTGTCGAGCCCAACCGGGAAGATAAGGATCAGGCAAGAAGCCTGTTTTTTGCTATTAAGATTGCGAATCTTCCTGTTCCTGGCCGGATCAGTCCGTATTGGGATGAGTTGGAGGAAGTATTAGGTTAGAATTTCTCATCAGAGGCTCTCTATCTCTATCGTACTTTTTAAATACACTTAATTTATCCCGCAGATAGCACAGATTTCACGGATCAAAGCGCTTAGCAATATGATTTATCTGTGGAATCCGTGTTATCTGTGGGAGATTTACAAAAGATGTATGGCAGTGAGATCAAGGATTATAAATCTCCCCGCCTCCCGGATATGGAACAATCGACTCCAAAAGCAACACTACACTTTCCCTGGCAAATAAGGTAATAATCAGAATAATCACCCCGGTAATAATCGCCACCGAGATATTATTCTTACTGATCTCTTCCAGTTCCTTAACATCCCGGGTAAATAAATTAAACAGATAGGTCCCGATCAAATTCACTCCCAGGGCAATAATGGTTGAGATAAATACAAATAAAAACAGGTATTTAGAAAACTGAAGTAAAACTGACACTGTATCATTTACCCCAACACTCAAAGTGCGAAACGTACTCAAAAGAGGCTGAATCACACTGCTAACCAGATATCCTACCGAAAACATTACTGCCCCCACAAAAATGGCGAAAGCGGTATTATCTTCCTTGATGGGATATTTTCTGCCCACTACCGCTGAAACTATCCGATAAGTCAGATAAAGGATAATTACGCCTAGTGTAACAGAACCAAAAAGCTGTAAAATAGCAATAAGTGTCAGTGTGATATTCATTTTCAAATTAGATTAAAATCTTATGTCCAATGGATCCCAATAGTCCATATTCTGATAGGAAGCGCCAATTTGCCCGATCAGCCAATCCCGGTTGGTCGTCTCCCACAAATAATATTTTTTCCCCTGAAAATAGACAAAATGGCCTGTAGCCGGCATATTTACCCCCAACACCGCATGGCCATAATTATAACTATACAATAATTTTGTGTCATAATCATAGTGATCCAGAATAGCCATCAAAAGAATCGTCCGGGTATCACAATCTCCCCGTAAATCATAGGCAAACTCTACCGGAGTCAGCACTCCATAGTCCACTTCAGCCAAAC
>JAGQVA010000334.1 GCA_020438265.1 Bacteroidota bacterium | reverse complement strand
CCGGTTTTACAGATGTTTTTTGAGGGGTATTACACCCCAATAATATCCAGACTCCAATAAAAAAAAGACCGTAGCAAAATTTATTCATTATGCTAATTATTTGTGCAATATAATAATAATAATTCTTTAAATCCAAATTTAATCGCATTTTTTGCCAAAAAATTTAACAATACATATTTTTGCTATAAAATTTAGCATTTAACTAAATAAATCCTCATCTCTTTCCAGCATCAGGATCGCATTCTGTCCAACGATAAAAAATCGCTCCCCTTCATACATAACTTCAAAAGCACTCTTTTGTAAAAAAATCGCCAAATCCCCCTCTTTCGCCTGTAAAGGAATATATTTTGTCGCATCCTGTGATTCCTGCCAGATTTCCCGATCCTCCTGCGGAACAGGGATAGGGTATCCGGGCCCTACTTTCATGACATAACCTGTCCGGATTTTTTCTTTTTCCATGACTCCCGGAGGCAAATAAAGTCCACTATCTGTGCGGTCCTCACTGACTCTGGGTTTGATCAATATCCGATCTCCGATAATAATCAGCTTGTCAAAATTAATTTCTCTTTTATCCATCCTTTCATTACTTATTGAAAATTATAATAACAAAGTTTTCACGTAAGCAGTTTTCATTAGCGGATTTATAGTCAAGTGTTAGATAATCCCAAAACTAAGTGAATTTTTCACATATTTATACAATACATAAAAAAGAAAGATCGTTACTTGATTAGTATTGGAAAGGGAAAAGGCATAAAACACTCTCAAATTTTTAGAATTAAAAAAAAAAAGCTACTTTGTCATTAAGAGGACAATAAAAAATTTTCTCAATTGCTTTTTTTGTTTTATATTTGTAGTGTTCTTTTAAGGAAATGATGAAAATGAAACTCACACCAAAATGTCTTTAAGACTAAATTTGGTTAAAATATATTCTCACTAGAATTAAACTAGTATTGTGTTTTCATGGTTGTGCTGTAGGGACGGCTCTCTCATAGGGCCGCTCCCTCTTTTTTTTTGTACAACATGTAATATCTATCCCATCTTTCATTTTTTTTAAATTTTATTTCTTATTATCCAATATCGGCCCGATTTTTGATTTAATGGACTTCGAGCTGCCTTTTCATCCTGTCTTTTACTTGCCCTGTAATCTAAGTTTTTTAATGCGTGGTTGTCTATAAGGATGATATTATCTAATTGCTGTCTCCGGTTGTATCGCAACAGGTGGGTCTGTATGAAGGCTCTTTCGTTAGCGATCTTACTCTGCTTCTATGGATCAGGCTTGACTCAAAATTCAATGTCTGTGCTCATGCCTGATGATGTCCATCAAAGACGTTATCAGTCCGACCTGGAATACAAAAGAAAAACGAATGAGATTTATGCTCAGGCTTATCGTTTTTTCTCTAGTGGAAATACCGCGAGCCTGCGTTCCGATAGTACCACTTTTTTTATTCCGGTAGTCGTCCATATTATGCACCTCCCCCAGGATTCAGTTCCCAGCGACCTTACATCCAATATTACAGATCAAAGAGTGCATCAGGCCATTGCCTATCTCAATCAGGCCTTTCAGGATGCCGAACCGTATGCTGGTGGCCCTTATTACAGCAATGCCGGAACTCCAAGTGTTAATACAAAAATTGAATTTTGCCTAGCAGTAGTTGATACCAATGGAAATTCAACTACAGGAATCAATAGATACCCTACTGAATTATCCAACCTTAAAAGAGATGAGTTTTGTTCTCAAGGAGGCACGAATGATGAATGTCTTAAATCCTACTCCTTCTGGAACTCTCGTGACTATCTGAATATCTGGCTGGTAAATGAAATTTGTGATAATAGCGCTAGCAATAACTGTGGAATTCCCGGGTATGCATATCAGGCAGGCGCACATGGAAAATCCTATGATGGAGCTGTTATTGATGTAGAATACTTTGGGGCAGATCCGGGAGGCAATACCGTAGTCGTACACCAGATTGGTCATTATCTTGGATTATTAAATACCTATGACTTCGGTTGCAAAAATGGCGACTGTCTTAACGACGGGGATCAGATCTGTGATACTCCTCCCGATGCTTACATTGAAACACTTTTTTGTACCGATGGAGATACTATAAATAGTTGTAGTTCTGATGCCAATGACACAACTGGTAATAATCCATTCCATTCAGATGTCCAGGATAATTATGAAAATTATATGGACTATGGGAATTGGGAATGTAAAAACAACTTTACCCTGGGGCAAAAAGAACGCATGCGGTTTACCCTCATCTCTACCCGGAAATCCTTATTGGAATCCAATGGATGTTTCAGTGCATATACCAATATTAAAGTCAACCGCATCCTGAATCCTAAAGCAATTGCCTGTGGACCTCCGTTTGCACCCAAAGTTGAAATCATCAATGATGGAAATGTTCCGGTCAACTCTTTCCAACTGGCACAGCGCATCAATGCAAATGCTCCCATCATTTCCACCATTAATCAGACTTTACAACCAGGTGATTCAATCGTTGTTACCCTCGTAAATGAAGTGCTTTTGGCCGGTACTCACATTCTCAAAATCAAGGTTGCATCTGTCAATGGAACCATGGGAGATGCTAACGAAACCGACAATGAATTAAGCCGTTCGTTTGTCTATGTAAACACGATCAACAGAGTAACTCAATTCCCATACTGTAAGAATTTTGAGGATTTATCTACTCCCCTGGATTGGACAATTGGTGATTTTGACAAAAAGGTATCCTATGACTTCATGGAAGAACCAGGTTGTACAAGCAAGGGTTCCAATATGTTGCGATACAATACTTTTGGGATGTTTACCAATAATAATGTCATTGCCGGTATTAAAGGAACCCGGGATGCATTAATTAGTCCGGTATTTGATCTTAGAAATGCATCTTCCGCTACCTTAAGTTTTGACGTCGCTTTTCAAACCATGGGCCCCGATAATGAGCTGAGGCTACAAGTATCTGTTTCTGATGATTGCGAATCCGGGTTTACCACTCTGTTTGACAAACGAAATCAACAACTTCAAACAACCCAGACACCTTTTAACGGTTCGGTTTGGATTCCCCAAAATTGTTACGATTGGCGGACTGAGACAATCAACCTCGATGATTGGGTTGGAAGAGATATTTTCATTGCTTTTGACATTTTGTTGAACTCCTATTATAGCCAGAATCTTTATATTGATAATATTTGCCTCGATGTCACTTTTGGCTGTGATGCCCCACATCAGATTCCTACCAGAGAAGGAATATTTGTAGCTGATAAAATGTGTACAGACAGTTTAAACTGGACACATTACTGGAGCTCAGCTGACAATAATATCGAAAACAGAGATTTGCTGATTCTTTCAGTAAAAGACACAGACTTATCAGGTGTAAATCTCAAGCCGGAAGAAGTCAGTGTAACAATAACCAGTGGGTTCCAGAAGGGAGGGCATGATCTTACTGATCTGGCTCCTTACGTCAATAATCCAACCGGATGGTATGTAATGGGCAGGTATTTTCAAACTAACCCATCCAAACAACCCGATGATAGTCTTGAAGTAAGGTTCTATTACGCCAAAGAAGATTATCTGGACATGGAGCTGGCAGCTGGATCACAAAATCTCAAGAACATAGGAAACCTCGTTTTCTACACATTGGCCCCGGATGCGGATCCCAATCCTCTAAATGGCCATGTACTGGTAACTGAAAGTCAATATATTGAATACCGCAACCTTGGTGTGAGCAGTTTACCGGGATGGGTATTGGGTGAAGAAGAAAATTACTTTAGTGCTACCTTCAAAGTCCAAGAGCTTGGCAGTGGCGGTGGTGGTACAGGAGGAGAAGGGCTATCCAATGGGGCAACCTATCCTATCTCGCTTCAATTAACCGGAATTCAGGAGTTTGACGAAGTCAACCTTTCCTGGGAAACGCCTCTGGAAATTAATGTAGGTTATTATGAGATTTATCACTCTGGCAATGGCAATAAGTTTACCATGTTGGAGAGCAAGTTTGGAAACGGAAGGATTTCAACTGATGCAATCTATTCATATCTTGATACAGAACCCCATGAAGGCATCAACTACTATTATGTAAAACAGATTCACGAGAATGGGCTGGAAATCCTGTCTGATACCATTGAGGTCTATTTTGATAATACCAATTTGGTAAGGGTATATCCGAATCCTTTTCAATCAGATCTGAAAATTAAATTAGCATCTATCTCAAAAGCACCTATTCAGCTTAGTCTGTATAACGGAGCATGGCAGGAACTTACCCGTCATATATGGATGCAGGAAGACGACTTTGCCCATGAAATCAGTATCGATAATGTTCCTCCGGGTATATATTTCTATGTAGTCATTTACAAAGGAAAAACCTTCAGAGGGAAAATTGTTAAAAATCAATAATCACTGAGAAAACAAGGAACTGAGGAAGCAAGGATAAGACAAAAAGCAACAATTTAACCAATATTCTTACATACGTTTTTCCAGGTTCTTTTTCATACATAACATGCAGGCGATTCGTCTCTGATATATTTTACTCTCTCCCTGACACAAGGCGGAAAATGAAAATTTTTGTATGTAATCATTTTTCAGGGAAAAATCTGATGATGTAAGTATCTGGTATACTTTCTTCATTTAGATATTTCCTGAAGGGTATTATATTTGGCTAAATTTTAGACCTTTACCCTTACATCATTTACCTGAAATTGATAGGATTTCCTATTTCTTTCGCTCATGGATCTTATTAAACCCTGGCATTATGCGTTCTAAGGTTACTGTCCCAAAAAATCGTTTTGTTTATCTTTTTGCCCTTTTCATTCCATTATTATTTGCCACTCAAAAGGTGCAGGCAACCCATGCGATGGGAGCTGATCTTCGATATGAGTGTCTTGGTGCAGATGATTATCGAATTACGCTTTCCATCTATCGGGATTGTATTGGATCGGGCCTGGCTGCCAAACAAAATATCGTCTTCAGATCCACTTCATGTGGAATTGCCCCATACATTCTGAAAGCTGACCGAACTTCTATTATCGAGCTTTCGCCCCTTTGCCCAAGTCAGCAGCCCAATAGTACCTGTAACGGAGGAATTCTCCCTGGTGTAGAGGAGCATAAATATGAGCTGACCACTACTTTGGCTCAGAAATGTACAGACTGGAATATCAGCTGGCAACTGTGTTGTAGAAACCTGGCAATCACCAACTCGGTTATTACCAATACAACCCGAATTTACATTGAGGCATATCTGGACAACCAGACTGTAACCTGTAACAACTCTCCTTATTTTACTACAGCACCTGTACCATTTCTATGTGATGGAGAACCATTTCTTTTTAATAATGGTGCCATTGATCCTGACGGGGACAGTTTGGTGTTTGAACTTACCGACCCTCTTGAGTATTTAAGTGGTAACCCTGTACCCATTGCTTATAATTCCAATTTTTCGCCCACCTATCCAATGGCGACCAACCCACCCAACTCTTTTGGATTTAACCAAAGTTCAGGACAATTTGACTTTACGCCCAATGGTTTACAGCAGGGAATCGTAGCATTGATTGCCAAGGAATACCGAAACGGTGTACTGATTGGTTCTACCATGCGGGATATTCAAATGGTGGTAATCCCCTGTAATAATAACGTCCCCATCATTCATCCTCCTGCAAACGTCTCGGGAGGATTGTTAAACGGGAATACCTTCTCGGTCTGTGCGGGGAATACTTTGAGCTTTAGCGTAACTGTTGATGATCCTAACCTTATTGATAGTTTGTTTGTAACATCAACATTTGATGCACCTGGAAGCCCTATTCCTGTTCCTCCTGCAATTATCACCATCACGGGTTTAAACCCTGTGATAGTTAACATCTCATGGCCCACGACAGTTGCTGATACCGGAAACTATTTCTTTACTATCTATGCCAATGATAATGGATGTCCAATTGTAGGAAAAGCGAATGTAGGGTATAATATTATTGTCAATGATGGAGAAATTCTCCCTCCAAATACCCATATTATCTGCCCAAGCTCTACGGATTCTATTCAGTTGGTAGCCACAACTCCTCCAGGTGGCGGAACTTATAGATGGAGTCCCGGAGTGGGTTTGTCAGATTCCACCATTCGCAACCCATTTGCCTATATTAATCCTAATTCTTTACCTCATAACTTTACTGTTTTCTATGAAGAACCGGGAGAATGTCCAATCATTGAACCATTTGTGATTGAACCCGAGGGGATTCT
>JAGQVA010000333.1 GCA_020438265.1 Bacteroidota bacterium | reverse complement strand
TTCTGTTGTAGGCTCTTTCTAATTTAAGCCAAAAGATCTCCTTCCCGCTCGTATTGACAAACTGAACAACCACCGCATCAATATCACTGTGATACCGTGCAATACTTGTATAACCATGCAACCAGCCTGTATGCTCGTACTCATACACAGAGGAATAAATTTCCTGCTCTTCAGCGCTGAATAATGTCCCATCAATGAGTGCTCTTAAGAATATCCCCACATCCTCCGCCGTGGCAACCATAGACCCGCCCGGTCTGGTGTGTTCAATGGATTTTAAGTCTGGTTCGTATCCGATATAATAGCCGCTCACCACCTCATTGGAATCAACTTCGCTGTATAAGCTATATGTATTGTGCAGACCAAGCGGAATGAGAATATGATTCCTGATATATTCATGATGAGAATAGCCCAGGGTTCTGTCAAGGATTTCTCCAATTAATAAATAGTTTGTGTTGGAATACCGGTACTTTTTGTCGGGGGTGAAATCAGCTGGCAGATCAAATACAAGGGATGCTGTAGTCATATAATCGTCTTCGGGGTCACTATCGGCAAAACCAGGGAGAAATATATATTCGGGGATACCGCTGCGATGCTGTATCATCATTTTCAGCGTAATCTGGTCTGCATATTCGATTTTCCCTTCAACCTCGGGGATAAGTTCTGCCAGTGTTTGATCCAAAGACAAGGCTTCATTTGCAACCAATTGGGTTGTTGCGGCGGCAATGTAGAGCTTGCTGATGCTCGCAATTTTGAACAAAGCGTGGGGATCAGCGGGAATCTGTTTTTCTCTGTCCTTCCATCCAGCGCTGTAGAAAGAAGATTCTCCAGCCTGATTGACATAGACGATCATCCCGTCAAAACCTCGATCGATCATTTTGTCTACCTCTTCCTGAACCGTACCTGGAAAGTAAATGATATCTCTGGAACAACCTGTGAGGAATATAAGTGTAATAATTATTACTACAATACTGCTGGTTAATGTTAATAATCGTGGTTTTTTCATTTTTATTAAATATAAAAAAATTGAAAAGCAGGGTTTTCTTATAAAGATGAATCGGAAGATTCTCATCCCGTTAGGGATGAAATATGGGTAGAAATTCATAGGCTTCTCCCCTCTCCGTCATATTTTGCGTCGTAGCGACGCAAAATATGACGGGGGAAGAAGAAAGCGCTCGTATTTCTACCAACATTTGACCCCTAGCGGGGTCTTTCTCTCGCGAGAAATTCTTTATTGTAAAGCTCAGAATAACCCACAAAACCACCAGAAAATGCTTGAGGTATTCCCGCAGGGTTTTAATCGCTTTGCTCATGTGCGCTTCCACCGTTTTCTGCGAAATATCCAGTTCCTCTGCAATTTCTTTATATTTTTTATCCTGATAGCGACTCATCTCAAAAACCAGCCTACATTTCTCCGGCAGCGTCGCCAGTGCCGCCTCAATGTTTGCTTTTAATTCAGTTTCTGCAAAATGATCTTCTTCCACTCCAAGGTCAAAATCTCCACAATCAATATCCAGAAGCTGGCTTTGATATTTTTTATTATCCCGTAAATAATTGAGGCAGCGGTTTTTTACACTGCGAAAGAGATAAGCCCTGACTGATTTTTCCGGATCAATTTCCTCCCGCTTTTCCCAAAGTTTGATAAAAACGTTTTGGGTAATTTCTTCAGCAGCATCCATATCTCCCACATATTGCCGTGCATAATTGCACAGAAACTGGAAGTGCAATTTGAAAAGAGATTCAAACTGCGCCCGGGACATTGCCTTATGTGGAAGATTTTCTGCCATAGCTTACCAACGAAAGTAAGGAATATATTTATTTTATGGGAAAACGCTTCACAGATAAATATCACCATTATGAAATCTGCTTATTTTGGAATCAGCCTTTCAAAGAGACCTGAGTTTAACCAGGAAATAGAAATCCTTCGCCAGTGTCTGAGAGAAAAATCTGTTGAGTTAAAGGTGTTTGTAGACATGTATAGCTTTGCTCCGAATCAGGAAAAACAAATGATGGACAAAGCGTTCGCAGAAATAGAAGCATGTGAATTCATGGTTGTAGAGCTTTCCCATAAAGCTATTGGAGTGGGAGTAGAGGTTGGATATGCCAGGGCGAGGAATATTCCTGTTGTTTATCTGCGCAGAAAAGGTGCACCATATTCTACAACGGTAGGGGGATGTTCGGATTTTGAGATTGAATATGAGAATCTGGAAGAACTGGATCGGAAAATGCGGTTATTTATGGAAGAGAAAATTGTGTAATTTTACTAAATGGTACGAGCGAAGAGATACTTTAACACTTCAGGTCCTAATATTCCTGAGGAGCATTATACGCTTATGCGTCCAAACTTGATTTCTGAAGGGGTTGATATGGTGAGGCGTAATAGATATTTTACGATTTGGGCACCCCGGCAGACAGGTAAGAGTACTTACTTTCAACTTTTATCTCAAAAGCTTGTTTCTGAAGGTTATAAAGTTGCAACAATTAATCTTGAGAATTTTTCCAATATACCCATATCTTCTTTTTTTGATGTTTTACTTCGCAAAATAGATGAAGGTTGGGGAATCCAGCTTAATGTCAATGATTTAGGGGGATTTCTTAATGAAATAGAAAAAATTCAGTCAGGAAGACACGTATTAATCATTGATGAGATTGAAGGATTGAATCCGGAAATTTTTGGGAATTTTTTACATACAATTCGTAGTCTTTACCATACACGGGCGACTCATTGTCTCAAAAGTGTAATTCTGGTAGGAGTCAGTAATATTGTAGGTATGGTAGAAGATCATGCAAGTCCTTTCAACATCGCTGACAACCTTGAAATTCCTTATTTTTCCAGAGAAGAAACTTTTGAGCTTTTACATCAACATGAAGAAGAAACAGGGCAGCTTTTTAATGAAGATGTAAAGGCAAAAATTAGCGAAATAACTGCTAATCAACCTGGGCTGGTTAACGGATTTGGTTATCAGTTGGTAAAACGATCCCAGGAAAAACCTAGAATAGCACTTGAGGATTATCTGGAAGTAGAAGATTGGTATCTGACCGAGGTGATAGATAAAAATGTAGCTAACATTTTAAAATATGCAAAAAAACACAGACGGTTTGTTGAAAAATTGCTTTTCACAGATGAAGAAGTGCATTTTGATATAGACCGGGAAGAAACAAAAGTTCTTCATACGAATGGATTAATCAAGAAGGATAGCCGAGGAAATATTGCATTCTGGGTTCCACTATACAAAAAACGCCTCTATACTGCTTTCTATCCTTATACCAATGGTGAAAAACTATACTTTTTCAATCGGCTGGACGACTTCTTTGATCTGGTCAAAGATGATCAGATAGATTTCGATTTTCTCATCCAAAATTATAAAGATTACGTTAAACGCCGCAGTTTCAAAGCATTTCGGGAAAAAGATCCTGAAACCAATGAATATAAATCTCTCAAAGAGGCCGCATTAAAATATAGTTTTGAAACATATATCTCCCTGTTTCTTGATCGCATAGGAGCCAAATTTTATACAGAAGTAGATACAGGGCTGGGGCGCAGCGATATCCTGATCAATTATCAAAACAAGGAATATGTGATTGAAGCAAAAGTATACCGCGAAAGCTATCAGATTCGCAAAGGATTATCTCAGTTGGCTTATTATTGTAAGTCAATCGGTGTCAAGGAAGGGCTTTATTTGGTCTTTGCTTCCAACGCACTTCCTCTCAAAGGAATTGCCGAGGGAGTCCAGGAATTAGAAGGGGTCAGAATTATGATTTATGTGGTAGACTATGATGAAGAGAAGGATTTTTAAAGATTCCCATTTTTCGTCCGAATGAATAAAACAAGCCACCCAATCAAAAATAAAAAACCAGGGAAAAGGCTGATACATAGATATAAACTTCTGAAGCAAAGCCGTGAAACTCTCTTTTAAACCTGAAAATGTGGTCATAGATCAACACAGCTAATTGGATCAGGCAAATAACCAGAATAATTGCAAAAGAATTGGCTGAAAGCAGATTTATGCTTCTTATTACAAAGGAAATAAAAAGAGGAGCCAAAATCATTCCGTAGCACAAAATCATACTTTTCTTTCTTCCCAACTGAGTAGGAATGGTTTGGATGCCTACTTCTTGATCTCCTGTTATATCTCTGATATCGCAGATAATTGCCGACACCATGGTTAACATAAGGAAAATGCCAATGATCATCCAAAGAGAAAATTCAGGGCTCTTTTCAAAATAAACAAAGGGTAATAAAAAGGTATAAAATACATAGGTAACTGAAGTCATGAAGTTTTTAAAAAAGAAAATCTCCTTTAAACGGTAAAACTTAATCTGCCCGCTACTAAACCAGGGGAAAAGGGGGAAAGTATAGATTATTCCAATTATAAAAACAGCCAGAACCGAGATACTAAAATAGAGATTTGAAGCTAAAAAAAGTAAGGAAACAAGAGCGGTTAGCATATAACTCCCGACGATAATTCGCCCATATCTTTTAAATATATCATGTTTTCCGGGTGAGTTGATTTTGTCCTCTTCCTTATCTCCAAGAGAATTCAGTGAATAAACAAACCCGGTGATCCCAAAGAGAAACGTTGTTAAAGCCCAGCTATATAGATCAAAGAATGTAAGCATCACACAGTGGATTAATAGTGCATTAGCAAGGGATAAATGAAGATGCGTTTTGATTAAAAAGGACAGAAGTTTCATCACTGTTAGATTAAGTATGTAACCTCCAATCCCTTGAGGAGAAAAAGGTAACCACTTCTGTCAAAGGCATTGTCTGTGCCCGCTAAATCTTCAGGCCTGTAGCCAGACAGCACAGCCCGGTTTCCCTATCTCCCGATTTTTAAATATTTTGTTGAAAATCTCTACTACAAACCTCTTCCTATGAAGAAATCCACACTTATTAAACTACATGTCTACTGCGGGCTTTTTACGGCTTTTTACATTCTCGCCTTTGGGGTGAGTTCTATCATTCTTAATCACCAGATGGAAGTTGATAATACAGCTGTAACCAAAACCTGGCAGGGAGAAGTCTCTGTAACAGCTTCTATGAGCCAACAGGAAATGGCCGAGGACTTTCGCAACCAGTTAGACCTGATGGGCTGGGTTCCGCCCTGGCGTTATCAAAAAGACAGTACCCATTTCCAGTTTGAAACGACTCACCTGGCAAAAACCTGCGCGATAAAAGTAAATCTTTTGTCGGGAGCTACGGAAGTAAAGGAAATGCCCAAAGGTTTCTGGGCTGTTTTTCACGGGCTTCACTTTTTTAATGGCAGCATCCCCAATGCACCTTTTTTCCTCAAAACATGGATGGTGTATCAATGGCTGGGACTGTTTGTTCTTTTTTTGTCGCTGATACTGGGAATTTGGCTGTGGCTAAAATTTAGTTACAAAACCTGGGAGTTGTATGCTTTCGGCGGATTATTTCTCCTTTCCATCATTCTAATGATCATGATATGAAAATCAGTTATAAATTAATTAAAAAGATTCACCTGTACGCCTGCCTGTCAACTGCAGCTGTCCTCGCTATGTTTATCCTCACCAGTTATGTAGCAATCCATCATAATTGGTTTGACCATGAAAATCAAAGTGAGACGACCAGTTCAGCCCTGGAAGTTCTTCCTGCTTCAGAAACGGACTGGGAAAATCTCCTTGACAAACATCATATCAAAGGGCGAATGACACGCGAGTTTACCAATAATGAAGAAAACCTTGTTCGCGAATACGCCAGAGCAGCGGATTTCACAAAAATTACGGTGATGGCAAGCCAGAATCAGGTAGAAATTATCAAAACCACCAAAAGTAACGCCAATGCTTTTTTTGGCATTCACAGGACACGTGGATACGGAGGACCGATTCAGTACAATCTTTATGCTTTTTTGCTGGATATACTGGGTGTAAGCCTCATTATTTTTACCATTACAGGTATCATTATGTGGTTTAAAGTGCTGAAGAATAACCGCTGGGCCTGGATTATTTTTATCGCAGGTCTGGTTTATGTAGGAACAACGGTAGGCGTTTTGATGTATGGGTAAGCGGAATTGCCAACCCTACTTCACCAGCTCCTGTGCCTGCTGCTCCCGGATATGTACAATCATATCCTCTGCCATCGTTTGCAGATTATAATTCATTTTCCATCCCCAGTCTTCACACGTTTCCCGGTCGTCAATGCTGGAAGGCCAGCTGTCGGCAATTTTCTGGCGAAAATCGGGCTCATAATCACAAGTGAATTCAGG
>JAGQVA010000332.1 GCA_020438265.1 Bacteroidota bacterium | reverse complement strand
TACCCGGACCATTTTCTGCACGGCTGTAGTTGTATCCTGCTGAAACTCCCAGCACGGGCATATAATTGGCTTTGGCGATGCGAAGATTCAGCTCCGCAATTTGCTGAAGATATTCGGCTTGTCTTAGTGTTACATTATTCTTCTGAGCTGTTGCCATCAAATTGTTCAGGTTCAGATTTCTGGCGAAGGAAACTTCAGTATCAACCGAAAAATCGGAATTGACATCTCGCCCGATCAGGGCATTGAGGTTTCTCTTTGCATTCTCCAGACTAAAAGAAGCAACTGCAATATTGGAACTATCAGAATTGAGATCTACCTCTGCATTAAGCACGACCAGTTTACCGGCAGTTCCAAAAGCTTTTTGGTTATTAGCCCTGCTGAGTCGTTCCTGCGAAATTTCAGCACTTTCCTGAAGGGTCTGGTAATTTTCAGTGAGGCGGGCAATGGCGTAATAGGCAATACCTACCTGGCTGATTGTCGCTTCAATGACTGCCTGTACCTGGGCTTCACTCAATTGAGCCGATTTTTTCAGAACGCGAAACGTATTGACATTTCCCAGGCCGTCAAAGACGGTGTAGTTGAGGTTGATACCTGCATTCATCGAGGATGAAACTACGCCGCTTTCATCTACTGATGGGATAGCTGCAGTGGCAAATTCCACCTGAACATTATTATTATTATAGTTGGCGCCGGCATTCCCGCTGACGGTCGGGAGCAGGCCAGCTGCTCCGGGATGTGCATTATTGGCGGAAATTTGGGCATCATTGCGCGCCACGAGAATTCCGTAGTTATTTTCCAGTGCAATACTAATGGCATCGTCCAGAGTCAGGCGTTCCTGACAAAAACTGGTGAAAAAAAATCCAGCCATTAATACTGCCACCGTGATATATCTTTTCATAAAAATGTGAGGTTTACTGATTAAGAAAAAATTGCCGGGATTCGACTTAAAAGGACGATGAATGCCACAAAGCCGATCGAACTGAAAGCCCAGAGCCAAAATTGATTTTTCCGGTCTTCTCTGGCGGGTTCGACCATTGCAGGTTCCCATCTTTCACCTTTCCATAACCAGATCAGGAATAATTTATATTTATTAAACATCACCAGCAGAATCGGAAGATTAATGAGAATATTGAAGGTTGCCACCATGAGCCCAAAGGCAATAGAGATAGCTACCGGAATCAGGAGCTGTGCCTGGAAACTTTTTTCAAATATCAGGGGAAGAAGACCTGCAATGGTAGTCAGAGACGTCAGTACAATTGGCCTGAATCTCGACAAGGCAGCTTCAATAATCGACTCTTTAAACGGTTTCCCTTCTTTAATCAGGTTATTAAATGCATTGACCAATACCAGCGCATCATTCACCATCACTCCAATCAGTGCAAATACGCCCAGAAGCGACAACAAACTAATGGGTTTCCCCAAAAGCAGGTGGCCAAGAATTACTCCGATTAAACCAAAAGGCAGGGTAAGCCCTACTGCAATGGTTTGGGACCATGAACGGAAAGTGATGATAATGATTGTCAGGATCAACAGAAACGCAAAAGGCATAACTCTTTGAGACGATTGCTGGGTTTCAGCCGATGACCTGACCTGGCCTTCCAGAGAAAATCTTACCGAAGGATATTTGGCGAGAATAGGAGGAATTATTTCCTCTGCAATCTGATTATTGGCTTCCGTTCCCGAAACATCTACAGAAGCCAAATCTGCTGTAACCCTGATTTCCCGATCTCCATCAAGGTGGCTGATGGCAATAATTCCCCGACTGTAATCAAGGTCTACCAACTCTTTAAGCGGATAAGAAGAGCCGTCAGCTGTGCGGATACGCATGTTTTCCAGTTTTCCGATAGAAGAACGGTCCTCTTTGGTATATCGCACCCATACTTTGACTTCATCTTTTCCTCTCTGAAGTCTTTGTACTTCTGCGCCAAAGAATCCCTGTCGGATCTGGAACATGATAAATTGGGGCGTCAGGCCGAGCAGATAGGCTTTTTCCTTGAGATTGATATTGATCTCCCGTAAGCCAATCTGGTTATTATCCTGAATATTTCTCAAATCAGCCATTTCCCCCATTTGGTCCTTGAGTTCATTAACGGCCAGAGACAATTCACTCAAATTATTGCTTCGCATAGAAACCGAAACTGCATCACCGAAAGGTCCTGAGATCGAGAAATTGACGACATCTGCTCCCTCTATCACTCCGGTTTCTTTCCGGAAAGCTTCGGCCAGTTCCAGAGCCCTTATATCCCGTGATTCAGAATCCAGGAGATTGATCAATAGGGAACCAGCATTAGAACCGCTACTGGCCAGCGAGCTGGCATCAACGACTCCTCTGACTCCACCTCCCCCTGCTCCCAGGTTTTTGGAAACAATGGTAATAACATCTTTTCCGTCGGGTCTTTCAGCTTTGTACATTTCATTCACCTTCCACACAGCAGCCTCCATCTGGTCCAACCCTTTTTGAGTAATTGCTTCGGGAGTTCCTGCCGGAAACTTAATCGTGGCAGTTACAAAATCTGCTTCAATACTTGGAAAGAAGGTAGTCTGTACAAATCCTCCGGAAATCAGACTAATACAGATGATCAGGATACCTGTGGGAATAAATAATCCCAGAATGGTGTGCCTCATAAAAAATTCCAGTGATGGGGCGTATAGTTTCATTTTCATCCACTCCATCAAATCCCAGAGCGCATGTTGCAGTCGGTCAAATCCATTGGCAATGGCCTGGCCTATTGAGCTGAACAACCCTCCTGGTTCCAATTCTTCATCTGAACTCGCTTTTTTGTCCTTTTTGGGTGAAAGCGCTTTAGAATGAGCTACGTGGGCGGGCAGTACGAAAGCTCCTTCCAACAGAGAGAAAAACAGTGTCAGAATAACTACAAGGGCCATTTCTCCAAAAAACTGCCCTGTAATACCTGAAACGAAAAGGAAAGAACCAAAAGCTGCAATGGTTGTTAAAATCGCTCCGGTAACGGCAGGAAGAACTTCCATTGTACCATCCAGGGCAGCCTCAAATCTTCCTTTTCCCATTTCGTAATGGCGGAATATATTTTCACTAATGACAATACCATCATCAACCAAAATCCCGATTACGAGGATCATTCCAAACAGGGAAAGCATATTGATACTCACACCAAATATTCCTGCAAGCATGGCCATACCCATAAAGGCAATAGGAATGGCCAGTGCTACCCAAAATGCCAGACGTATTTGCAGAAACATAGCCAGAATAACCAATACCAGGATAAATCCCAGCATTCCGTTACTGGTCAGCAGGTCAATACGCTGTTGGAGAGTTACAGCACCATCATTGACAATGGTTGCGGTAATGATGGAATTCTCCTGATTAAAATTGGAAATGTATTCTTTTACCTCTCCTGAAATGGTGAGCAAATTTTCATCAGTTGTATTGCTGACATTGATAAAAATTCCGGGTTTTCCGTTAATCTGGACGCTATTGGCAACTTCAGACCAGCGATCTTCAATATCTGCGACTTCTGTCAGAAGAACTTTTCTTCCGTCAGGAGCTGTGCTTACTACCAGATCTTCCAGTCCCTGCGCGTTATAACTTTTATTGCGGGATCGAATTAATAACTCTTCGGAATCACCTTTAACTGTTCCTCCCGAGATTTCAATATTGGCTACCTGTACAGCACGGACGACCTGATCAAAAGTCAGATTGAAGCGTCGTAGGTCATTTTCTCTGACACTCACAGCGATTTCTTCGTCTGGGAACCCACTAAGTTCTACCTTTGAAATATTATCACTGGCCAGAAGATCTGCTTCAATTCTTCGTGCAAAAGTTTTCAGCGTTTTCAGATCTGTATCTCCTGAAATGGCAAAATTGATGGCATTGGTCAGGAATTCCTGCTTGGCGATGACGGGAGGTTCCAGACCTGAGGGAAATGAATTGATCTGATCAACGGCATTTTTGACATCAGAGAGGATCTCGTCGATATCGTATCCGTCTTTAATCTCAACAACAACGCTTCCTCCATTTTCCTGAGAAATAGAGGTAATTCTGTCCACTCCGGTTAATCCACTCAGGTTTTCCTCAATTTTGCGAATGACTCCTTCTTCGACTTCTTCTGGTGAAGCCCCTGGAAAAATCGTTCTTACACTGATCAGTTCTGTTTCTGTTTCGGGAAAGAAAGTACTTCTTGTACTCATAACTCCGAGGAGACCAAAAACCAGGATCAGAAGAACCAGTACATCCGCCGAAATGGGGTATTTGATAAAATAGGAAATGATATTTTTCATAGTTCACCTAAATCTTGATCAATTAGTAAGTCGTTACTTCCATCCCTTCATATCCTCCTGCAATGCTTTCATCCAGCAGAACTGTCCCATCAGGTAATCCTTTCAAAACCACAGTTTGCGTGGTGTAGTGTATGGGGTCTACTTCCATCATTTTCAAGGCTGAATTTTCAATGACGAATACTTTATTATCCTCCAGGAGAAGCGTTCTGGGGATTTCAACTGCCTGATCCACTTTTCGTCCGTTTACCTGACCGGTGAGATACATGCCTTCTTTGAGGCCATTACCTGAAGTGCTGATAAAAACTTTGATCGTTTGTGTCCCTGGATCCACCACCTTGCTGATGCGGCTTACCTTACCAACCCAGGTTTCTTTTGAATTATCGGATTTTAGTTTGACACTGCTGCCGATATCGAGTAATTCAATATCTTCTTCATTAATGGCAGCCTCCAGCTCATAAGACCAGGTATTCATAAAATCCCCAAGTTTTTGTCCCACTCTTACTACCGTTCCTTCAGTAATATTGGCAGCTGCCAGTGCACCGTTGAAAGGTGCCTGAATGGTATATTTTTCCATCCTTTTCTCCTGACTCTGAATATTATAATAGAGGTTATAGAGGTTTTTGGCGGAAATGAAATACTTTTCCTGATCGGATACAGGCTTGGGAAGAGGTTGTAATTTCTGGTTGACATCCATCTGGTTGAGATACGTTTCCCAGGTGGGAAAACTTTGCGGATAGTCAGACTTAAGGTCGGGAAGAATCAAGGTAATTTGATTCATCAGGGCACTTTTTTGAGCAAGAAGATTGAGTTTTTGTTCTTCATTTTCAATCCTGATCAGGGGTTGCCCTTTCTGAAAATAATTCCCTTCTTTAAATCGGTTGCCGTTGGGAAGTAACATTCCGCCAACTTCTGCGAAAAGTTCCACCTTTTGGTTAGCTAATAAGCGTCCTGTAATCTCCAGCTTTGTGTTGATGGCTTCATTTTTCACCGTAATGCTTTTGACCTGTTTGGTAACTTTCTCAATCGGTTTTCTTTCGGCAGGTTTTTTCATCCCGGAAATGAAAGAAGCAGTAATGGCGGCGATGACTACAAATCCAAAAGCCAGGCCTACTGAAATCGTTCTATTCATGAGTTTTTAGATTATTCACGTGTTAATTTCAATTGTAATAGTTTCATTTGATACTATCAGGGGAAAACTGAGTAATATGTTCTTCTTCAGCCAGATTGAGAAAAATTTTTTGTAAAACCATTTTGCAGGTTTCTAAATCTTCCTGAGCAATATTTGCTGTAGCTTCATCGAGAGATTGAATCATAATGGTACCCAGTTCGTCCTGAGCAGTTTTTCCTTTATGTGTCAGATAAATTAATTTGTTTCTTCGGTCGTCTTTGTCAGGGACCCTGATTACGTAATTTTGAGCCTCCAGGCTATCAATGGTGCGGGTAATCATGGTTTTGTTCCACCCGGCATAATCACAAAGTGTTTTTTGATTTTGTCCGTCTTTGATCCATAGATGCACCATCACAATCCAGTGGTGCAGTGTTAATTCATACCCCGCCTTAGAGAAATTATCATTCACTCTTTTCTCCATAACCTTACCAGCCTTGCCAATGTAAGGTCCCAAAGAATTTGCCAGACGAGGGTTTTTTAGCATGTAAAATTAGTTTCGATTGTAACTAACTGCAAAGGTTAGGAATTGTTTTTTGATTACCTAGAATTTTTTCGATTTTTTGAAATGAAAAAATCTTCAAATGCTTTTTAACAATTAATACTTAAAATTGTTGGCAGTTAATCGTAATTGAAATATGATTAACTTTAGAACCATTACGTTTAGATCTTTCAGGCTTTTAGATCCGCAAATGGTATCTTAATCGTTTTCTGCCGAAGGCATTTAATAAGGGTTGTCACCCTGAGCGAAGCGAAGGGTCTATTGACTTGCGTATGATTGACAAAAGCACTTCTAAGTACTTAGGCCCTTCGCTACGCTGACTTCGCTCAGGGTGACATC
>JAGQVA010000331.1 GCA_020438265.1 Bacteroidota bacterium | reverse complement strand
TCAGGGTATACCTTCAGGGGCAAAATCTACTTACCCTGACCAAATACTCCGGGCCTGATCCTGATATTAATTTTACAGGAGTGAATCCATCTGATGATTTGAAAATGGGCGTGGATGAAGGAGGATTTCCAACAGCCCGACAGATCTTATTCGGAGTGAATATCTCGTTATAATTGGAATTAACACAAAAAAAGAGCCATCCCCGGAAGAGGATGGCTCAATCTTTTCATTTTCAGTTCCCTATCGAATAGTCATTTTCTTAACCATTCCTTTTTCTCCCTGATTTACATAAAGCAGGTAAATTCCAGGAGGTGTCCCATAAGGAAGTCTGATTTCTTTATCAAAAGCATTTTCAAAAGGCTGAAGATACTCTTCAAAGATCACCATTCCGGCAGCGTTATAAATCTGAATGGCAATATTGCCAGCATCTGCAAGATTAAAACTCAGACGGAATCTTCCCTGATTAGGGTTGGGATAAAACTCAAAATGGTTGAAATTTAAATCGGGGTTATCAAGGTGGCGACGAAGGTTGTAACCGGTATTTCTTTCAATGCTTCCAAATAAATCCGAACCATTGGTGCGGTTATCAACCCATTTGCTTTCTACTTTTCCCTGAAGGGTAGCAAAAGTTCTTCTTCTTTCACCGTTACGGCTAAATCTGATGATTACCCGATCTCCGGCGTTTTGTCTTTCAATCAGTTTTTCCAACTGCTTATCATTTCCTACCAGCTCAGCTTCAAAACCGGTGATCACATCACCTTTTACCAGACCAGCTTCAGAGGCAGCGCTGTTTGACTCAACATGCGTAATTTTTACTCCACCGTCTTCGTAGTTTTCAAAATGAACACCCAGATATGGACGGGTTTCTTCTACGAGGCGACGAGTACCGGAATTATTGGTAACCACTGGGTTTCTCTCTCTTTGAGGCTCAAAGAAACGATCAGATTGATTATTATTGACAGGGTTTCCACTGAGTTGAATATCTGCAACACGGGGCTCTCCACGACGGAAATAAACCACTTCTACTGCCTGACCGGGTCTTTTTCTGCTAAGAATGCTTGTAATATCATTGGTTCTTAATACTTCTTCTCCATCGATATGAGTAATGATATCACCTGATCTTAAACCGCCCTGATCGGCAGGACTATTATTGATCACATTGGTCAAATAGACCCCTCTGTCTATATCCAGATTTCTCTCATCCACCATAGAAGGATTTAAATCCTGCATTTGGACTCCCAGATAAGCGGTATTACCCAAAGGGTTAACATCTACCTGAGGACGAGGCGTTGGGCGAGGGAAAACCTCCACATTCGGGCGAGGTTGAGGTTGAGGAGCAGGTCTTGGGTTAATTACTGCAGTAGGATCAGAAGATTTAAAAACCAGATCTGTAGAATATCTTCTTCCATCTCTGATATATTCAACCAAAATCCGATCACCAGGACGATAATATTTTTTAGCCTCTCTCAAATCACCTGCGTCATCAATATCACGGTCGTCCATCGCTGTAATCAAATCACCTTTTCTCAAACCAGCTTTTTCGGCTGCACCATTACTGGTTACACTGGTAACCATGGCACCATTTCGGCCTCTTGATTCATCGAGGTAAACCCCCATCATAGGCTTTCCAATATTGACATTGGTATTCAGCCCCAGTTTTTCATTATAAGAAGAGTTTGAGGATTTTAACGTAAGTCCTGTATGATACGTACGGCTATCACGGCGATATTCTACTTCAATTCTATCACCAGGCTTATAATATTTTTTGGTATTGGTCAGGTCAGAAGAACTTCTGATATCGTGATTGTCAATCCCTGTGATAATATCTCCTCCGCGAATTCCAGCCAGTTCAGCAGCTCCGTTACGGGTTACACTCGTTACACGGGCACCATTGTAGTTTCGAGATTCATCCAGATATACGCCCAACATGGGGCTTCCCATAGACACATCCGTTTTGGGAGCTGTATAAGTTACTCCCGAACCGGAAGACTTAAATGTCAGATTGGTGAAATAAGTTCCTCCATTGCGGCGATATTCAACCAGCACCCGGTCTCCGGGACGATAATTCTTTTTAACGTTAGTTAGATCACTGGAGCTTCTGATTGTATGATCATCAACAGCTGTGATAATATCACCACCTTTCAGACCAGCTTCTTCGGCTGCTCCATTACGGGTCAGGCTGGAGATTCTTGCGCCGTTATGATGGCCTGATTCATCCAGATACACTCCCAGCATGGGGCGACCATTTTGGTTGTAATTTTCATTGCGGTTGTGATTGCGATCTTCATTATCGTCATCCTCTATATACACATTGACCACATCTTTAATCTGATCCAGAACATCGCTGATCACGTTGGAATCCTCATTATTGCTAAAAGAGGGATCAGAAGATTTAAAAGTTAAATCTGTATAATAAACGCGACCATTCCTTTCATACTCAATTAACACTTTGTCGCCAGGACGGTATTTGTCCTTAGCCTCACGCAGGTCTTTGGCACTGTAAATCTCATTGCGATCAATGGCAGTAATAAGGTCTCCGGCTCTTAAACCGGCCTGTTCTGCCGCACCATTTTTCGTAACACTGGTCAGTTTTGCGCCATCATTCTTGCCTGACTCGTCCAGATATACGCCCAGCATGGGTTTTCCACGATTGTCTGACCGGGGAGTTTCTACAATAATGGGGCGATTATCGTCGATAATAATCACTTCATTCTGATTCTCATCCACTTTGCGATCATCTACATAAATGTCAGAATCATCGCCTACCAGTTCCTGAAGTTCGTCAATCAGATCCTGAAGATCGTCTTCATCTTCAATGATAATCGTTTTATCCACATAACCATCTCTTCCGGCCCGGCCTAGTTCCAACTCTTCCAGAATCCGATCTGCCTCTTCTTCGAGGGAGATGGATACATTATCATCAATGGTTATATTGGTGCCATTACCTTCTGATTTAATCCTTAGTTTAATGGGCTTCTTTCCACTCTGGGCTTCCGCAGCAAGAAAGCTACCCAGTAAAAAAACAATAGTAAGTAATCTCGTTAAAATACTCATATCTCAATATGATTTTGGGGTTCTAATATATAGGAAAAAAAAAGAATCAGAAGGTTGCAAGCAGAACATAAAAAAAACCCGGATAATTTTATCCGGGTTCCCAAAATATCTGTTTTACGGTCCTATTTATTACCAGAACCCTGGTTTTCTTTTAGCAATAAAACCTGTTCATATAATTCTTCTTCATCACCGGGAGCATAAGAAGTATGTTGCCATACCACTTCCAGCTTATCATTTAATAATAATGTATGAGGAATATTGACGACATTCATCGCGCGTTTGAAATCACTGTTTTTGTCCAGATAAATTTCATATTCCCAACCTTTGGCATTCACAATCATCGGTACACCTGAACTGGTACGATTGTCATCAATGGAAATGGCAATCAGTTTTACACCGGTTTCTTCCTGCCAGTCAATATACTCATCCTGAATCGTAGTCAGCTCCTTAATACAGGGTTTGCACCAGGTAGACCAAAAGCTGATAATAATGGGATTCCCGTCATTGGTAAAAACATCGGTAGTCTTGACCTTGCGGCCGTCAAGGGTTTCCAGTTCAACTGTTGGCAAGGTATTTTGAGCTAGTGCCACATTACCTAAAACCAAAAGGCTCACGATGGTCAAAAAGGCTATCCTTATCATAATTATAGTATTTTTTATTTTACTAACTGCGTAAATTTGATTCATCCTTTTGATGATATAATCCCTAAAAGTAACGCCTTAAACTGAATAATTAAAATATAATCAGGCAAAATCCTCTTTCCAATATACCATAAATATCTACGAAAAGGTTGAAACTATTATTATAAGTTCGTAAATTTGCTGATTAGCATACTAACTATTGAATCGAAAAAGAAATTTTACTATGAATAAATTCTTACTCTTACTTTTCATCTCTCTCCTTGGAATCTCAGTAAGTTATGGGCAGAGTTTGAAGTCAATCAATATACCCACTGGGATTATTAATGTAGATCCGATTCCCAATCAAGGTACAGCTGAAGAAGGTGAATATAAAGTATACTTCAAAATTGTCAACCTTACAGGAGACTCTCTCCCTGTCGTAGCAAATCGCTCTGTTTATAATATGGCAGAAGGGCATGGCAGCTTTTTTTGCTGGGATTTTTGTTTTGACAGTACAGGTAATTCCAGCGTCGACCCCGTTGTGTTGGCTCCTTATGATACCACCACTTTTGCCCAGTATATCATTTTCCGTCCTAATGGTTTGAACGGGTACAGTGAAGTCACCATGGATTTCATAAACGTAAATGATGGAAATGACGCAATATCTATTAACTATCAATTTAGCGTTGGAGGCGTCATGTCAATTGCTGATAAAATTAATCCAGGTCTGGCGTTGTCACGCCCCTACCCTAACCCTGCATCCAACCGCGTAAGCATTGATTATGATTTGCCGGCAGGTATTCAGGAAGCACAAATCTCTATTTTTAACCTGATTGGTCAAAAAATGAAAACGGTTGATTTAGAAGGAATCAATGGTACCGCTGAGATTGAAACTACTGGCCTTCGCTCTGGTATTTACTTCCTCTATCTGATGGTGGACGGAGAAGATATCACCTCCAGAAAGCTGGTCATCACCAAATAAGAATTATACACAAATATTGTATATTTAAGGCGGGATAACTCCCGCCTTTTTATTTTTATAAAAGACCTGGGAGGTTTTGAAAACCTCCCAGGTCTAAGGATAATTCATTCATCTATGCCCCGTCAACCTCTCTCCGTTTCTGAACTTACCCATTACATCAAACATTTACTGGAAGATCATCCAGCCCTTCAGGGAGTTCAGGTCCAGGGGGAAGTCTCAAACATTACCTACCATAGCTCAGGCCATGTTTACTTTAATGTCAAGGATAAGGATGCCCAGCTGAGTTGTGTCATGTTTCGCTCCTATGCCCAAAATTCCATTCGCATGAAGTCGGGGGACAAAGTGATTCTCACCGGAGAGTTAACCGTTTACCCTCCCCGAGGAAACTACCAAATGATGGTCAGAGGAGTGAAAAAGGCAGGTCTTGGAGATCTTTATCAACAATTTCTGGAACTGAAACAAAAACTGGAGGCAGAAGGACTTTTTGATCCCGGCCGAAAAAAACACATTCCACAATTTCCCGAAACAATCGCTGTAATCACCTCTCCTACCGGAGCAGCCATCAAGGATATTATTCGCACGATTGAAAGAAGGTATAATATTGTTAAGCTAATCATTATCCCGGCTATCGTGCAGGGAGAACAGGGAGCAAATTCCATTGTATCAAGTCTCCAAAAAGCGCAGACAACTGCTGCTGATGTGATTATCCTGGCTCGCGGGGGCGGTTCTATCGAAGATTTGTGGAATTTTAACGAAGAAAAAGTAGCCAGGGCCATTTATGCATCTGAGATACCGGTCATAAGTGGCGTTGGACATGAAACAGATATTACCATTGCAGATTTTGTCGCAGATATGAGGGCCTCGACGCCTACTGCTGCTGCTGAAAAAGCCGTACCGGAAAAAGATGCCCTGCTTTATACGCTACAGGAATATGAAGCCAGAATTCAACAAAGCCTGCAATATTTTATTGACTTTAAAAGGCAGGTTCTGGACGATTATCAAAATCGTCTCCTTCAGGCTTACCAGCGTTTTGTTCAGCAAAAAAAACACGAACTCGATCTGTTGGAAGCAAAATTAAAAGGTATGGATATCACTGAATTATTAAAAAAAGGATATACACTCACCCTGAAAGATGGTGTCATCCAAAATACAAGTGATCAAATCCAAAAAGGAGACACAATAGAAACCGTCTTTACAGACGGCAGAATTAAATCAGAAGTAAAATGAAAATGATACCGAAGGTATCAGAATGGGTAATTACACCCAGGCGCGCTGGCCGGGGAATATGGTGCTTGTGGGGGGATTCGCGCGTCGCATAATATTCCCCGATTTTTTGCGCCACTTTTTTCTAAAAAAAGTGGTATAAGACTAAAAAATAAATGATATGAAGTTCCAAGACTATTATAAAATACTAGGAGTCAACCGGGACGCTTCCGAAAAGGAAATCAAAACTTCATATCGAAAACTGGCCAAGAAATACCATCCGGATTCCAATCCGGACAACGCAGAAGCAGAGGAAAAATTCAAGGCCGTTTCCGAGGCCTATGAAGTATTGAGTGATTCAGAGAAGCGGGCCAAATATGACCAATACGGCGAAAACTGGAAATAC
>JAGQVA010000330.1 GCA_020438265.1 Bacteroidota bacterium | reverse complement strand
TTATACTATTAACCAAACAGAATGGACTCAGAGCGCTTATGAAACGTATAATGATGGGTATTATCAGATTATTCAGGAAAAGGTGCCTTCAGTGTTTATTGATCAGAATGGTTCCCCGTTTACTCATCCGGTAAATCCTGACTGGTATGATTTACGCGTTTTTCATCCGCGCTGGGAATATGAATCAGGTCGTCCAACCTGGTTACAGGCTAATGGAAAACGCCTCCCCTACTCTATCAATCCTCCGGCATTAAATTTTGATCCTCCTTATCTGGTTATGGCTTATTCGCAAAATGAGGATTTGGAGAAAGCAGTTCCCATGGATATCGCAGAATGGAAGGACAGCATGTCTGCACCGATCCTCATTTTGCCTCCCGGCGAATATCAGGTGGTCATTCAAAATGCAGATTCAACAGGCTGCAAGTTTATAATTTCCAATCCATAGGCGGGAAAGGCGAAGATTTGTCTTCGATAAAATTGTCTCCCACAGTAAAAGGATAAACGCCAATCAAGGTATCCATAAAAACGACTTCCAGGGTATAACTGCCTGGATACCAGGTTCCCACATGATTGCTTCCCCAGCCTGAGGTAATGGTAAATGTTTGTTGATTTGGAAATACCTTTTTCATCTCAATGGTCCGGCCTTTTAACTGATGAGCAGAATCATAAAATTGAAAAATCAATTCTGCTCTCCAATCTTTATTGACGTGATTGATTCCCCTGAATTCAAGCCATACGAAACGCGTTTCTTTCCCATTAAATTCCCTATAATACTTTTTGTTTTCCAGGTTTCCGTCTGTGTTTCCCCCTTCATAAAATTTCACAGTCTCAATCGAGAAATAGGGATTATTTTGAGGAGAAACGACTCCCACATCAGATACAAAAAAATCGTGGCGCCCTATTTTTTCATTATCGATAAAAGCTTCCCAAAAATATTCACCTTCTAACCAGTATTTTCCGGGTGTATTATTTCCCCAACCTTCTCGCACATAGATAACATCCTGATCACGGGAAACTGTAAGCTTTTTATCAAGGTTGCATAGTTCTTTCGGAATAACAGAAATCGGATCACGGTCCAGGCTTACAGGTTTTTGAAAAGCTTTCAAATGAACGACCGTTTCCCAATCCTCGCGGTCAAACTGTTTATTATGAAAGGCCAGTTCAGAATAGATATATGTAGTTTCTCCCCGGTCAAATACCTGTCGGTATTTTTTCTTGCTATCGGCCATCCATTCGGGGGAAGAGTAGGATTTTAAGGATTTGAATTTGTATGGTTTCATGTTTTCCAGAAGATATAACAGATTTTCAATTATTCACTTTTAAGATGCACTTAATATCTCCCACAGATTGCACCGATTTCGCGGATCTAAACGATTAAGGACAAATCTGTGGAATCCGTGTTATCTGTGGGATGTTTTAAAAAGTGTTGGGTACTGAGTTTTCAATTACTCTAAGATAAGCTTAAATTTAGAATCATTCGTTGACAAACCTCATAAAAATCAGAAGCCCCAGGCGGGCGCCCGGGGCTCTGAACAACCAAATGAAATCAACAAAAACACATTTTCTTTATCAACAACCTTTATCTATATAACTGTAATTTCTTGCTTTCAATAATGTAGACAGAAGACTTTTATTCAGGTCACACCCTTAACAAAAAAAAATGTAAATATGTTATCAAAAGAAGAGAAAATCCTCACCCTCCACCCACAAGGAAAAAAAGGTGTAAACATCCTCAAAAGGCGATATGATGTGATTAAGGATTATATCCTGAAAACCATTCGCGAAAAGGGAGAAATTTCCTACGAAAACCTCAATGATCAGGCGGAAGAAGATCTGTCTGATTCTTTTGACGGAAAAATCCCCTGGTATATCGTTACAGTCAAACTGGATCTGGAGGCTCGTGGAATCATCGAAAGAATTCCCAAAACCAGTCCTCATCAATTGAGAATTAAAAATGAAGGAAGAATTTGAATTTTTAATAGTAAAGATCTTCCCTTCCTTGGGTAAAGCCTTGATTATGTGGATTGATTTTTAGCCAACCGCTAAATATTTATATGGATTTAGCTATTTATACCAGTCCTTATAAAAACCAATTAATGATGACAAATAGTTATCTTTAAGTGAAATAAGCGGCTTATGTATAAATTTTTACCAGTTTCCATTTTTTCGGGTCTTATTTTGGGGATATTTTTTCTCCCTGCTTGTTCTGAAACTGTACATGTAAATGCTCCACCAAAAGATATATGGGTCGTTTATGGAGTCTTGAATCCACAGGAAGATTATCAGTACCTCCGGATTGCCAAATCATTCTTGCCTGATGACGATGCAGTTGAATATGCGAAAAATCATGACACCGGGGCCAGAGGTCTGGAAGTAACTCTCTCTGGTGAAGATCATGTATATCAGGCTGTAGAAATTGATAGTATCCTCAAGGATACCAGTGAAGGCGATTTTGGGCCAGTTACGAATCTGTATCGTGTTAAAACTACCGGAGAAAAAAGGCTCAAAGAAGATGGGGTTTACACGCTAAACATTACTTCCCCGATTGACTCGTCCCTGAAACTTACAGCCTATACACGTATTCCTCCCAGACCAAAGGTTACCTTCCCTGTTACAACCATTAACAGGGGAGAAAAATGTCTGCCTGTTGTGAAGTTTGAAGATAGTGTGATAGTCTATTTCCGGAAAAGTCGGGGCGATATTCCCTCTTCTGCAATGAGATATGAACTACGGGTTTTTCTCAATTATTTTGAAAATGGAATTCAGAAAAGCATCCATACCAAACCAACCCGTCTTTTCTATCAGGATAAAGGCTGCAACCATATCAGTGACCAAGCACTTTGTTATCAATTTGCCAAAGCCCAAATTCTGAACCAGTTAAAAGCCATACTCAATAATCCAGATAGCCGTTACAGCTATGATCATACGCCACTATGTGGAAATCCATTTACGGAATTACCCAATTCAGTAGAAATTCAGGTAACAGCAGTTGATACCTTTTTATCCAAATATATCATCTCAAATGACCCTACAAGAGTCAATTTTAACACAATCAGAAGAGAATATACCAATATTGAAGGCACAGCTGATGCTGTGGGAGTTTTTGGCTCGATAGCCTATCATAATGTTGCGGTCGGGCTTTCGCCCTGTGTGGAATATCAACTGGGGTTGAATACGACTTGGGGAAGTCAGATTTGTGATTGAGGTAATATTCTGACAACCTTAATTGGCGCATCATAATGCGCCAATCAAATATTCCTTCATATACTCATAATCCTCTGTCAGCTCCCCTTTCCACATAATTACTGCTTTTTCAATCGATGGAGGAAGTCCTGCCAGTTTATGATTTTCAGCTTCATAATCGGCCTCTATTATCCCGGGAATCATCGACTCCAGGTCCTGACTAAACTGCGAGGAAGCATCAAAAGGAAATTCACAAGGCAAATTCGTCACTGCCATGACAGCAATTCCTTCCCCGGTTACCCCAAAAGTATTTTCCCTTGTAACTGGATTATAAACAAAAGCAGGGTTATCAATCCAGGTTTCTCTGGAAAACTGAATGGCTCCCTCAGGATCACAGGTAATATCCCCCACAACTGTTAAGGTGTCTGACTCACGGTATAATGATTCCGCTTTTTCATAAGTCAATAGACGCGGATATTTTGGAGACCAGATGATACAGTTCATCAAGAGGGTGGTATAAGGCAAAACATCATCCAAATTTGATTCAAAATGGGTCGGTTCCTTTAAGTATAAGTTGATGATTTCATTGAAAGAAAGGTCCTGATTTTGATAAGGGGAATCAGCTTTCAACCGAAACATATCCGGAATATCAAGGACCAGTTTATATACCTGGTTTCGATTTTCAAAATTGACGATATCTTTTAATTCGTATTTTTTTATTTCCTTGGTCGGAAGAATATCAAAAATTTCCTGTGCCCCCGTACTCGTTTTCCCATTTCCCAGAAACGTACATATAACCGGAGGTCTGTTGGCCGGAGTCCCTTCATCACTGATTTTCTGCCCCACTTTGGTCATCGTTTTACGCGCATCAAACAGTTTACCACCGCGAATGGATTGAGATATATCCAGAAAAGGAGAATGAATCCCTTCCTCCTGCCACCTTCGCCCAAGAATCCATAAGGTATCAAGCATCCCTGCATACCCCGCAAAATAGGTAAAAGCCGTTACCAGACGTCGTTTTTGCTCATCTACAATTAATTCATAATCAATAACGGTACATTCCCTATCCATGAGTGTCTGAAGCATCCTCCGGTTTTTGAGCTGCCCTTTGTGGGTATGGGAAAAAAATACATAAGTCTTATTGGGAAAAATTTCTGATTGTTCTATTTCCTTAATACCAAAAATAATATGAGCTTCTGAGATATCTTCCTGAATATTTGCTCCAATATTTTGATACTGAGCATCTTTAAATGCTCTTTTTTCTTCCTGATTAAGTGGGTGTACTCCAGGCTGAACTACCAGTTTGTGGCCATTTTGAATGATCTTTTCAGCCAAAAACGGACTTATTGCAACCCTTTTCTCCCCCTTCTTGCTCAAGTCTTCTCTTCTAATGCCTATAATATTTTTCATAAGAGGTTTTTACCCCGCAAAATACGTAATTTTAGTGATATTTACCTTTTCAGAAAGAATTATGGATTAAGCAAAAAAATGGGTAACTTATAGGCAAACCATGCGTCACAAACAATAAATCATCAAAATCAAATATGAGTAAAAAAATAAAAAGAATACTGTTAATTACCGTTTCCGTCATCCTTCTGGGAGGTCTTACCTTTGGAGGAGTGGTTGTTTTTGGAACTTATAGCTACGGTACCCGGGTAGGAAAAATTGTTAAATTCAGTAAAAAAGGATACGTTTTCAAAACCTATGAAGGTCAGTTAAATGTAGGCGGGTTTGCCAAAGATGACGATGGAGATATTTCTCCCAATGTGTGGTCATTTTCTGTATACCGGGGAGATGAAGAAATTCGTGAAGCTATCGATCATGCGATGGACAAAGATCTTACTGTCAAATTACATTATGACGAAAAATTCCGCCAGTTTGACTGGAGAGGAGATAGCAAATATTTTATCCGCGATGTGGAAATTGTCGAAGAATAGGCAGGCATAATTGCTAATCATAAAGATTACTTTTCAAAAAGGGCCATCATTTATCGTGATGGCCCTTTTTGGCAATTTTAATCCTTGATTTTGCAACGGATCAATTTATTTTTATGTATGATCCGAAACTATCTTACCACCGCTATTCGCAATCTGCGAAGAAACAGACTTTACACCATTATCAATGTTTTGGGACTGGCTGTTGGAGTCGCTTGTTTTATTCTCATCATGCTTTATGTTCAGGATGAGATGCAATACGACCAGTATCATTCCAAATCTGACCGAATTTACCGATTGGTTGAAAAAATCGAGTTGGAAGGTCAGGGCGAAGAATCTTCCAGTAATCCTTTTCCTGTCGCTCCTACATTAAAAAACGATTATCCGGGCCTGATTGAGCATGCAGTAAGGTTTTTTAATTTTCAGGTTGATAAAAGAACCTTGAAAATCGGCGACAAGAAATTTGCTGAAAGTCAGGTATTTTTTGCTGATTCCAATGTATTCGAAGTTTTTGATTTTCCCCTGTTACAAGGAAATCCTGAAGAAGTTCTTTCCGGGCCTAACCTGATTGCAATTTCAGAAGATTTGGGAAGAAAGTATTTTGGGGAAGGGGTTGATCCAATGGGAAAAATCATTGAATATGAAGGGCAGATTCCACTCAAAGTATCCGGAATTCTGGGAAAACTTCCCACTCAGTCTCATTTCCAGTTTCAGGCACTTATCTCTTTTCCAACATTGATTCCCATGATGGGCCAATCTCTTACCCAAAACTGGGTTTGGAATCCAAACTGGACATATCTGCTTTTGGCGGAGGACGCTACACCGAAAGAATTAGAAGCACAGTTTCCTGCTTTTATTGATAAATATTATCCCGATTTTATCAAAACACAGATTACCCATTATTTACAACCGCTTACTGATATTCACCTGAAATCTCATCTGGACTATGAAATTGAAGCAAATAGTAGTGAGGCGACGATTTATATCTTTTTGATGATTGGAGTTTTTATCCTTTTGATTGCCTGTATCAATTTTATGAATCTGGCAACGGCCCGATCGGCCAAAAGAGCCCAGGAAGTAGGAATGAGAAAGGTTTTAGGTGCACATAAAGGGCAATTGATTCGTCAGTTTATTGGAGAATCGATCGTCATGAGTTTCCTCTCTTT
>JAGQVA010000329.1 GCA_020438265.1 Bacteroidota bacterium | reverse complement strand
CGTATCCCTTCTGGTCTGGATAATAATATTCCCCAGGATTGGCAGGAGTTTGAGCAACCTTTTGTAAAAGCGTATGATTACCACAACCCCTTACAAGTCTATCCATCAGACGGACTTTTGATTGATACAGTTTCTACCTTCCAATGGCGTGCGGTAAACGGAGCTTCGGATTATTTAATAGAAATTGATGATGATTCTACTTTTAGCTCTCCCATTGTCTCAGAAACAGTCTCCGGTACCAGTTATAATTATGCTCCCGGTAACGGTACCTGGTATTGGCGCATTACTCCCAATGGTTTTGGTGGTGTTAATTTGCCCAGAAGTCTTCGCAGTTTTACCCGATTTGAAAATCTGTATATAGAAGCTGCGAGATCGCCCGTTCCTCAGCGTTACCAACACAAAGACACAAAATTATTATGTATCTGGGATGAAGGTTCCAGCAAGCGTGGAGGTTGTACAGAGGCCGCTGGTGCCAATGGCCCCTGGGATGGGAGCCATCCGGAGGGGGACCATATTCCCGGTTGCGGGCATTGCAGTAAATATTGCACCAGAGCCAGTATTCAGATGATCAATCACCGTTATGGGGGCAGATTAAGTCAGGATGAAATTTCACATCGGTTGAAAGTGAATGAACACCCGGGACCTGAAGGAGACCTTGGACATAATGAAGGAGCCTGGCCAGAGGCCAATAATGCCTATTCATGGGCCATGGGAGGAGCAGCCATTAACCAAACCAATCAGGCTGCGGCAGGGGCAAATATTCCCTGGAATACCTATAAAGCAGAAATTGATGGGAAAAGACCTGTTTTGGCAGTGATTCGTCCTCCGGGATGGTTTCACACAGTTGTGTTTACAGGTTATCTGGAAACGCTGGGGCGGAGGTTTATTGAAATTACTGACCCCTGGCCGGGCAGAACCGGCTGGTACGATCAAAGCAGAATGCCTGTCGTGCGTTTTTACAGACTTCCTGCCGGACAAATTCGCGGACGTCGTCCCGACCGGGATGTGCAAAGAGACCAGGATGGTGATGGTGTGATGAATTTTGATGAGAAAAAAAGGTTTTGCAGTGTGCATAATGATAGCGACACGGATGACGACGAAGTAAAGGATAAAAAGGATATTCGGAGTTATACCTTCCACGATACTGACCACGGACATAATAATGATGCGTTGAATTTTCCTGATTTGGATGGTGATGGAAAGCGTGCGGAATGTGATTGTGATTCAGATAATGATGGTGATTTTGACGGGGGAGAAGATGTAGACGGGGATGGAATAACCATTGAAGCTGGAGATACCGATGTATATGATCCCGCCTCAAATCATTTATTTATTACCACTGATAAACCGGTTTATCTTGTGGGAGAACCTGTATTTCTTGATGGAGGAACATTCCACGCTATTTCAAGGTATGGGTATGATATTATCCCGGATTGCCCTCCTTTAGCCCATCTTTCACCACTCGCTCATGATGGTATCGTTACGACAAATGGAGCAGGAAACATTAATACCCATTTTCTGGGGAGATTTGGACCGGGTGTTTATAAGGTGGTGGTCGATGTGAAAAATGATCATACCTACCGAACTCCAAGTTGTCATGATCCTGAAACCTGTTTTATTGTCCTGGCACCTCCGCCATGCCTGGATACAGTTAGATACACAGAAGCTAAAACGCTGAATCTACAGCCGATTAATACAACTTCCGGGATGGGATTTGGACAGTGGTTCCCTGCTCCTCAGGATATTTCCGTAAGCGGATTTGAATTTTTTGGCGGGGTCATTGATTTTACGGTTCCTTTCGTCAATTTGCAATGTGAATTATTTTTGGCTGGTCCTGATTCTCTGCCACAAGGACCTCCATTAGCTTCAAAAATGATTTCTGTTCCCAATGGAGGAATTATTACCCAAAGCAAAATTCCCGTTGTTTTTGACAGTGCGATTACCGTCAATCAGCCTTATATTATTTCTGTTACCAATTTTGATCCTAATCAGGTGCTTTTATTTGCCAATAACTGGATGGCAGGTGATGGACAAGGCGAATGGTTGGCTTCGGTATTCAATAATGGGGTTTGGCAACGCAGCTATCAGGCCAATGTGAACGGATTCCCCTTTAATGGCGATATGATGTTTTTACCTTATGTGGGATATGAATTAACTTCAGCATTTCAGACCGAAATACCGATTGTTTGTGCTACAGATGTGGTAGACTTTTTTAATGCTTCTTCCCCGATTTTAGAAAGCCGATTTTATAATATCGCTGTATTTGATGGTTTGCCTGACCATTCTTATCTGTGGGATTTTGGGGATAATTCTCCTCCAATCAATATTCAGAATGGGAGTCACGCCTACGCTTCTGAAGGAACCTATTATGTTTCACTGTTTGACACCCTGCATAGCTGGTCGGGGATTCCCTGGGGGGTACAGTCAGAATTTCCTGTTACGGTAAATTCAATAAGTGGATTGAATTCTGCTTTTACTTATCAGTCAGACAGTTTCCATGTTGCTTTTACCGATATGACGGAAGGTGAAACCAAAAACTGGCTGTGGGATTTTGGAGATGGTACGACCTCCACGGATCAATATCCCGTGCATGAATATAGTGCTTCAGGTTCTTATAATGTTTGTATGATGGTTTCTGATTCGTGCAATACCACAACCCATTGTGAAATGGTTGAGGTGAATTGCTCAAAACCCATCATTGACGCAGAATATATAGCCTCAGGTTTGACAGCTTTTTTTCAGAGTTATGCTTCAGGAGGAGAGTTTTTGCAGGTGAATTGGGATTTTGGTGATGGAAATAGTTCCGGCCAACCTAATCCCACACACACTTACGCCTCACCTGGAGAATATAATGTTTGCCTGACGGTAAGTGATGAATGTAACTCAGAGATGACTTGTTTGACAGTGGTTGTGGATTCTATTCCGGAAACAAATACGAATATACATTCTGAGTTATTTAAGGGTAGGGTAGAGGTGTTTCCGAATCCTGTGGTGAGTGATTTTTCAGTAAGGATTATTCCTGACGGACCGGCTCCTTTGAAGATTAGGGTGATGAATTTGATGGGGGCCACCATAGAATATTTTGAAGGAGGAATCATTACAGATATGTATCAAACCCGGATTGATATGTCTGGATATGCTCAGGGAATTTATTTGGTAGAAGTTTCACTGGGAAGCGGAAGAACCGTGAAGAAAGTGGTGAAGCGGTAGAGGTAGAAAATAAAAAAAGCCGTCCCGAATTCCGGGACGGCTTTTTTTATTTATTCATAAAAGAATTAATCTCTGGGGCGATTATTTCCGCCGCGTCCACCACGTCCACGGTCTCCACCGCGTCCTCTGTTGTCGCCACGTCCACCGCGATCACCACGATCGCCTCTATCACCACGATCACTTCTTTCTTTTTCTACATATCCTTCTGGCTTAGGCAGAAGGGATTTATGGCTCAATCTGAATTTTCCAGATTTTTTGTCAACGCCAATCAACTGGATTTTTACTTCATCACCTACCTGGAATATACCTTCCATGGTATTGAGTCGGTCGTAGCTGATTTCAGAAATGTGCAACAATCCTTCTTTTCCGGGCAGAAACTCAACAAATGCACCGTAATCCATAATGGTTTTAACCTTGGCGGTGTAAACATCACCGACAGTTGGTACCTGGATCAATTGACGAATTTGCTGTACTGCAGCCTGGATTCCTTCTGCGTTATCAGCAGAAATGGTTGCAGTTCCCACGTCTTTTTCTCCTTCTTCGAGGTTAATGGTAGTTTCAGTGGTTTTCTGAATTTCCTGAATGATTTTTCCTCCGGGACCGATGACAGTTCCGAAGAATTCATGAGGAATTTCCATGACGAAGAATCTCGGGGCATATTTTGAAAGATCTGCTCTTGGTTCTGGCAGGGCTTTCAGCATTTCTCCCAGGATATGAGCTCTTCCTCCTTTGGATTGTTGAAGTGCCTTTTCGATTATTTCGTAAGAAAGCCCTCTGATTTTGATGTCCATCTGGCAAGCAGTCAGACCGTTTTCAGTACCGGCTACTTTAAAATCCATATCACCGAGGAAATCCTCGTCTCCCAGAATGTCAGAGAGTACTGCAAATCCATCTTCAGTAGTGATAAGCCCCATAGCGATACCAGATACAGGTCTTTCGACCTTAATACCTGCATCCATCAGTGCCAGCGTACCTCCACAAACAGAAGCCATAGAGCTGGAACCATTAGACTCAAGGATATGAGAAACCACACGGATTGTATAGGGAGAATTTTCAGGAACCATGCCTTTAATTGCACGCTCAGCCAGGTTTCCATGTCCAACTTCCCGACGTCCGGGTCCCCGGTTTGGTCTTACTTCACCTGTAGAAAAGCCAGGGAAAGTATACTGAAGCATGAATTTTTTAGAACCTTTGAAAGTGGCAGTATCGATGGTCTGCTCGTCAAATTTGGTTCCCAAAGTTACTGTACAAAGTGCCTGTGTTTCACCACGGGTGAAAATCGCAGAACCGTGAGCACGGGGAAGATAGCTGGTGTGGCACCATATAGGTCTGATGTCTTCCAGTTTTCTGCCATCCAGCCGTTTGGTTTCTTTTACAACAACTTCCCGAACAATATCTTTCTGAATTTTCTTAAAATACATCTGAGCATAAGTATCATAATACTCAAGCTCTGCATATTTCTCAGTGAGTTCTTCTTTGATTTTATCTTTGAGCTGGCTCATTCTCTCGCTGCGCTCTTCTTTCCCAAAAGCGCCACGAGCTACTTCATAAATAGGAGCCTCAATGATATTTTTAATATCATTATAAAGTTCTTCCTGGAATTCCAGCGTTTGGTATTCACGTGTTGGCTTACCAACTTCAGCTTTTAATTCATGCTGAATTTTATTGAGTTCCCTGATTGCTGCATGAGCAACTTTCAGTGCCTCCAGCATCACTTCTTCGCTCACCTCTTGCATCTCACCTTCTACCATGTTGATAGAATCATCTGTAGCGGCCACCATCAGGTCGAGGTCACATTCTTCCATTTCTGCGAAAGTTGGGTTAATGACAAATTCGCCATTTTTTCTGGCAACCCTTACTTCAGAAACCGGATCGGGAAAAGGAATATCAGAAATGCTTAAAGCCGCAGAAGCAGCCAGACAAGCAAAAGCGTCAGGTTGGTCTTTCGTGTCAGAAGAAATCAGCTCAACCATTACCTGAGTATCACCGTGATAATCGTCGGGGAAGAGAGGTCTTAATGCACGGTCGATCAGACGGGCAGTCAGGATTTCCTGTTCTCCCATTCTACCGTCTCTTTTAAAGAATCCGCCCGGGAAACGGCCCGAAGCGGCAAATTTTTCCATATAATCTACGGAAAGAGGAAGGAAGTCAGTTTCGAGGTTAATTTCTTTACGAGCAACAACAGTAGCCAGGAGCATGGTCTCGCCGCATCGCAGAACTACTGCGCCATCCGCCTGCTTTGCCAGTGCACCTGTTTCAATGGAAACCACTCTCCCGTCGGGGAGAGTAGCAGATTTCGTAATTACATTCATGTCTATTTTGTGAAATATCTAGTCGGGGTCAATAAAAAAATTGGGAATTACTTCCTAATTCCCAATTCTTTGATGATTGCTCTATATCTTTCAATGTCAGAGCTCTTCAGATAATCCAGCATTTTTCGTCGTTTTCCGACCAGTCTCTGAAGACCCATTCTGGTTGAATTATCCTTTTTGTTTTGCTTTAAGTGCTCTGTAAGATGCTGTATCCGATACGTGAACAATGCAATCTGTGCCTCAGGAGAACCGGTATCTGTCTCGCTTTTTTGGATTCCGTAATTCTTGAAAATCTCCTGTTTTAATTCTTTATAAAGATACATGTATCGAAATAATTTTATGTTTAATTTTTGAACATGCAAATATAGAGATTAATTTTTGAGAAACAAAAGCCTGATTTACAACTAGGAAGCATTTTTTTCTCATACTCAGATTCATAGAGACGCTGCTTCGGCTACCCGCTTTTACCCTACACCATTATGTGATACCCGGAAATAGGAATCGCACCCCGTCAATCGTATCTTGCAAAAATTACTTAACAACCTCTCTCTGAGAAATATACCATGTGGTTTTTGATTAGATATATAGCTCTCCTGGCGATTTATTCTCTTCCCTGGATGATATGGGGGCAGGATTTTTCTTTTCGAAGAATTGGTCTGGAAGAGGGCCTTTCCCAAAGCAGCGTTATGACCATCGCCCAGGATGAAAAGGGGTTATTATGGTTTGGAACACAGGACGGGCTTAACCGCTATGACGGGTATGATTTTTT
>JAGQVA010000031.1 GCA_020438265.1 Bacteroidota bacterium | reverse complement strand
TGCACCCATTGTCCATTGGAGGCTACATAATTGATTCTCCCGGAATTAAAGAACTGGGGATAATTGACTTCGAGCGGAATGATTTGAGTCATTATTTCCCCGAGATGAGAGAGCGTTTACACGACTGTAAGTTTAGTGATTGTATTCACATTAATGAACCTGGTTGTGCAGTAAAAGCGGCGGTGGAAAGTGGGGAAATTGCAGAGTCAAGGTATACAAGCTATTGCCGCATGTTAGAAGAAGTGGAAGATACTAATTAAGTGTTATCGCATGCCATACGATTCGGCGAAAACATGCCATTATTGCCCCTTCGAATTTGCATCAATGAAAGATAGTGGGTATTTTGATAAAAATTCATTCACATGAAATGCCTTTCCTCAATTTGGCAGATTCTGCTTCCTTTTATATTTTATATAAGTATTTTTACAATCATTTTTCCCTCCTCGTTAACCGCTCAAACAGATAGCCTTGATTATTATTTGGAAGGGGGAGAAATCGGAGGAAGTTCTGTGGGCTTTTTGCTCAAGACTGATCTTTATGGTTATATAAATGGAACATATGCAGTGGCACTGGAAGCCAGAAAAGGTATTTGGGGTGGCGAAGTGTCCCTGGGGTATCAAGGTATGCCTTTAGTACAATCTCTTTATGGCGAGTTGTGGTATGATGTATTATATAATGGCCGCAGAAAAGTAGAAAATGGTTTTGCAGGGAGAATATCAGTAAGATATTATTTACCTGAAATGAGATGGTTAAATGGTTATGAAGGTTATTACATGGGATTACTTCATCGCCAAACATTTTACTTTATGAATTCCGGCGAAACATTCAGATCAGGGGAAAGCCATTATTTATGGGGAATAGAGCATATCTGGTCAAATGGCCTTGTGATTGACGGATTTCTGGGACTCGGACGAAGAAAGTTTGGCGGAAAGGAAGTTCCTGCTGAAAATCCTTCTTTACTGGTATTATTTGGTCTCCAACTTGGTTTTAGGTTATAGAAAATTAATTATGAAATCTTTGCTTACTTTCTGCATTATTCAAACCCTTATTGTTTGCACGTTTGCCCAGGATATAAAATGGGGAGAAGAACTGAATAAAAAAAGATCTTCAACCATTTCAAGTATTATTGGGGTAGATGGTGAAAATACTTATGCGATTATGTACCATCGACCTATGAGTATTAATGGAATGAAGGCCGATGATAATTATTATATAACCCGATTTGACCAATCTTATAATATTAAGGAACAGGAGGAACTTTCTTTTAAGGAAAAGAGTACCAACCTTGATTACGCTTATACTTTATTCCTTGATGGGAAATTATACTCATTTGCTATTTTTGATAATTACAAATTACGGCGGCGGTTTCTCTTTGTATATGAGCTTGATAAGAATTCTCTGAAGGTAAAAAGTGGTCCTAAAAAAATTGCAGAAACAAATATCAGCAAAGTGAAATACTCCCCCAGTTTTACCGGTTCCCTGAAAAGAGAAAAGGGCGAAATTATGCATGCGGTCTCTAATGACAGGTCTCATTTGGTTCTTCTTTCCAGAGGATATGTGGAAACAGAAAAGCCAGCAGAATTTCTGGTGCAAGTGTTTGACGGAGATATGAACCTGATCTGGGAACAGAATGAGACTACAGAAAAAGACGATCAATTATTTGATATCCGGGGGGTTGTAGTTGATAATCTGGGAAATGTAAATATTCTCACTCAGGAGTTTTTTAAACTGGATAAGGATATTGAAAAGAGCAAGGAAAAACTTAAAGCGAAAACGGTGATTGATGGGAAGCCCAATTATCAGTATAGCCTTATGTCTTACCGGAATAAAGGGACAGAAACAAAGGCTTATCTGTTAAAACCCGAGGAAGGGTTTTTGAGAAAAATTCGAATGGAAACCAATAACCGAAATGATCTGATCATTTTTGGGTTTTTCGGAAATGAAAAATCCTATGAAAACACACAGGGTTTTTATTATCAGACAATTGATGGTACTACAGGAGAGGTGAGCTCAGAAAGATTTGAATATTTCAGCCAGGAGTTTATTGATGAATTTGCGGAAAAAGAAAAAGATAAAGGAAGGGATGAACTTTGGAATGTGAACGCCTATGCAATTATACCTGCGAAAAATGGAGATTTCATCGTGTTAGGTGAATTTTTCAGGTCAACGACTTCAACGACCTATAAACCAGATGGCCTCGACGAGGGATTCAGAACTACCCAATATTACAATTATGGAGATATCTTGATTTGGCGAGTGAACCCTCAAAATGGTATTGTTTGGTATGATATCATTCCAAAATACCAAAGAACAGCTGTAGCCTCTATTGCTAGCTCTGGGATGGATTATTTTTATGTAGATGACGCGAATCGGGTCAGAGGAGGAGTGGGTTCTTTTATCTGGGCTGCGATGGATGATGGAATCAAAATGTTGTACTGTGAGGATCCCAAACAAAAAGAAGATTTCAAAAAGAAAAAGTCTGGCGTTACCAGTGATTTCGTCTGGAGCCTGGTAGAGGTAAGCTGGGATGGAGAATCTTCTGAGCAGATACTGAAAAATAATATACCTCAAAAAGCCTGGTTGGTTCCTGGTGCCTGTTCCCAAACAGGCCCTTCAAAAATGCTGTTACTCGCTAATGAACGCTGGACATACCAGCTGGGAACCATAATATTTCGCTAATTCAGTGTTATAAAATACTCCTGGAATTATTGTTATAGCAAACAGAGAATTATACCTAAGTTAGAAAAACAAAAAGATTTTATTTATACTGCACCGTGGTACGATAATGGCTATATAATCTGCCGTAGTAAAGTACCTGTCTTGCTCTTCTTTTCAACCCATTCATTCACGTATTAGTTTGAAATTTTGGCCAAAATTCCCTTTGGGATAAATATTGTATGTGATTCATAAATGGAAAAATCATACATGTCATAAAAGAGGAATCATTGCCATTGATTTTATATTTAACCGCTTTTATTTTGTGTTGAGAGAAGTGAATTTCATGAAGTCAAATAATCTTTTACAAGGGTTTCTCATCATTTTCTGCGCTGCCGCAATGGTTTTAGCAGAAGAATGGATTACTTATGATGATACCATGCCCCTCGAAAAAGTGCCGTCATGGACTGCTTCAGATACGATTTCGCCCAAGGTGGCCGAATCTTTTCTGAAAAATGACGCACTGGATGGAGAAGAGGTCTGGGACTCGAGTAATGAAGCCAAGCCTATTCAAAAGGTAAACAGCACAGGATTGGACCGGTTTTACGCGTCTCTTGACCGGATAAAAAGCCGTAAAGGGAAAACCCGGATTGCCTATTTCGGGGATTCAATGATTGAAGGAGATTTGATTACGCAGTCTTTGAGAAATGACCTCCAGGAACTGTTTGGTGGCCAGGGAGTAGGATTTGTACCTATTACTTCCCAGACGTATGGATTCCGCAAGACTATCAGGCATAGATTCAGTGGTGATTGGAAACATTATAATTTTCTCACTCCCAATCCCACCAAGCACAATTTCGGGATCTCTGGCGAATTGTTTCTGACCAGTTCTCCCGATACCGAAGCGCCTGGCAAAACCTGGGTACAATACTGGGGTGAGAATACGTATCCGACAACAGAAGAATTTAACCGCATCGTTCTTTTTTATGGAAGAAATACAGGAGGCAACACCAACGATAATTATGTAACCGTTACTACCCCTCATGGCGAGGAAACTTTTAATCTCGATGAGGATGGGGTAGTCAATCAGCTACTTATTTCTGAAACCCCAACCGACGAGGTGAAGTTTAATTTCCATATTCCTTCAAACCTTCCCGTTTACGGAATCAGCTTTGAAGATAAAAACGGTGTGTATGTCGACAATTTTTCCTCTCGTGGGAATAGCGGAATGAATCTTATCAAAATCCCAAGTGCAACTTTACAGGCTTTCGACAAGAATTTGAAATATGACCTGGTGGTATTACAGTTTGGCTTAAACGTAATCATGCCCGGAAAAACCAACTACAAATTCTATGAAAGAGGTATGAAAAGAGTGGTCAAACATTTTCAGGAGAATATGCCCAATGCTGACATTCTGGTGGTAAGTGTGGGAGATAAAAGCACAAGCATCAACGGAGTCAGACAAACCGATCCGGCAGTACCTTTAATCGTAGAAGCCCAGCGCAGAGTCGCAGAAGAAATGGGCACGGGTTTTCTCAACCTTTACGCAGGTATGGGGGGCCGCAATTCCATGGTCAAATGGGTAAATTCTGATCCTGCATTGGCCCGGAAAGATTATACCCATCCGAATCGTTTGGGTGCAGAAGCTGTAGCTAATATCGTGAAGGAGTTTTTGTTGAAGGAGTATCCTGCGATTACGTGGGAGGGTGATGAGCTTGAGGGGGGGATGAGCTGGCGGTAAGATTAACGTTCCCAAACCTCCACCTCAAAACCCTCCACATTCCGCTCCTCCCGTGAAAATCCAATCCCTACCAAATAAATTGTCTTAGAAGAATTCCTATAACCAGCAGCATATTTACGATTTTTGATTTGTTGAATGGCATTCTTGGCAGGTTCATCTAATTTAAATTCCATGATATAGATGTAGTCATCCGTTTCGACTAATAAATCCAATCTACCTTTGTGTTTGGTAATTTCTGATTGCACATGAAAACCCATGAAAGAAGTTACCAGATAAATAATTGTATGAAAATAACCTTCCCAAATCTCGAATTCTGTTTGTTTATTATCCTTCTTTTTGGGAAGTAAATGGTAGGAAATATCTGAAAGGAGAATTTCTAGCTGCTCAATAAATGTTTTTACATTTCCTTCCTCCAATCCGTCTTCCATTCTCAATAAAGCATTTCCTACAGTAGAAGATCTTTTGTAAGTGAAAGCTTCGACCAGATTATGAACCATAGATAAACGAACTTCTTCATTAGGATAACCCAGAAAATATTTGGTTCGATGTCGTTTGGTTTCAGTCGTCTTAATGGTCAGATACCCTGTCTGGAATAATAACCCTACAATATCGATTTTTTCCAGAGAGTATTTATCAAAAAAGGTTTCAGGAACTTTGATATTTTCAAGCTCCTGAGGCTGCATGATTTGATCGCGAATGGAGTTGACTAAAAAGGTGGGAGTTCCTGTTGCGAACCAGAAGTTTCCAAAACGCCGGGAGTTGAAAAAATTGAGTAAAGAAAAAGGGTTATAAAGCTTTATTTCAGGATTATAAGCATAACCATTATACCAGAACTTTATATCTTTTAGAAGTTGTTCTTCTTTTAATTCAAAATGCTCAACCGCTATCTTAATATAATCAGTAAAGTAGGTTAATAGCTCATCCTGTGTAATTCCCAACAAGTCATCACTTAGGCGATCTATTGTTAAGTCTGTTAAATTATTCAAATCAGAAAACAAACTTACCTTACTAAACTTAGACACTCCTGTAATAAAGAGAAAGCGAATATGACCTTGTGCATCCAGATCCTTCAGAGGAGAGAAAAAATCTTTTAAAACATTCTGATTTCTTTTTGCTTTTTCAACTTCAGTTAGGAAATCGACAATTGGTTTATCATATTCATCGATTAACAGGACGACGGGTTTACCTTTTTGAGAGATGCTTTTGATCAAATAATCGAATTGTAAGGAAAGAGTAGTATCGGGAAGCTGAATATTAAATTCTTCGGCATGCTGTTTTAATAAATATCGAATTCCGTTTTCCAGATGTTCGACACTTTGTCCCAATTTAGCAAAATTAAATTGTATGACAGGATATGGTTGCCAGTCATAATTTGTTTGTTCATGGATGTATAAACCTTCGAATAGCTCTTTATTTCCGCTAAATAGATGTTTTAGTTTTGAGACGAGCAAAGACTTACCAAATCGTCGCGGACGAGATAAGAAATAGAGGTTTCCAGTACAAATTAATTCATACATTTGCCTGGTCTTATCTACATAAAGGAGGTTTTCCTTAATGATTGCCTCAAAATTCTGCCTGCCTACCGGTAGTCTTTTCATACCTCAAATATAAGTATTTAAGCTCATAGGCCATTCTTCTTTCCCAGATTTTCCCTAATTTTGGGTATGACAACAAACCCACTCATACGGTTACTCCCTCTGCTGATTCTACTTTCGGCCTGCCTGTCTGATCCGCCTACGGTTGCGGAAATAGAAGTGCTTGACCGCGAAACCCGCGAGATCCTTGACAGTGCGGAGGTTACATTGCTTCAGTCCACGCCTTCCGGCCAAACCACAACAATGGCCACCAAATGGTCAGAAAATCAGGAAAAAACAGTTTTTGTATTTCAGGCTTTGGAAGGATATTCCTATTCTGTGTCGGCGGAAAGGAAGTATTTTGAAGCTGCTATCAAAGAAGATGGTGGTTCCTATGCCAATGAAGCAATCATCCAGCTTCATGATACCAATCGCATCGAACTTATGCTGGATGCCATTCTCCCGCCTGATCCGGAGCGTTTTACCAAAATGCATGCAGAAGTACCGATTAATCAGGTGGTAGCGGCTATCGCGGCGGATGAATGGGAATGGACCTTTCTGCCCAAAATGTATTGGGAAGATGTGCCTGCCCTTTTGAAAGTTTCAGGAGACACCAGCTATGTGCATCAATACCCGCGTCATCCGGTGAGTACTTACCGGCCTGATAGTGTAAGAGCTGGTTTGGTTGCTCTTTGGCTTGTGGAGGCAATTCGTAAGCAGACAGTTAAGGGGGACTCGCTGATGGTGAATCTCGCGCCTCCTTCAAGAGCTCCTGTCCTGGGGACCAGTCGTGGCAATCCCAAAGGCTATAATAGCCCTGAGCAAATTGAAGCCGCTGTGAATGCTTACCGTGAATGGTGGGAAGCTGCCCAGCAGCAGGAAAAGGTAGAGGCTGCCAAACAAAATCCTTTGGTTGGAAAGGGAATTAGCTGGATGTAAGGTCATGATTCTATTTTTAATTGGTTTTATGGGAGCGGGGAAATCCACCCTGGGGAAAATGGCGGCACGTCAGTGGAACTGGACTTTTATTGATCTGGATGATATTATAGAGAGCAGAGAAGGGAAAACCATTCCTGAGATATTTTCCGATCAGGGAGAAGATGCTTTCAGACATGCTGAGACAGAAGCATTAAAAGCCGTGGATCAAATGATCCAGGGGCCAACCATTATTGCGGCTGGTGGTGGTACACCCTGCTTTGGGACCAATATGGAAATCATGAATCAAAAGGGGATCACCGTTTACCTGAAACCAGATCCTGAAACGCTGATTGAGCGGTTGTGGTACCAAAAAGATTATCGCCCGATGATTAAGGATGTGCCTGAGGAGGAGTTCCCGAATTTTATCAAGTCCTTATTAGCCAAGCGCGAAGAATCTTACCAAAAAGCGGAGTATACGCTGGAAGATGAGCAAATTAGTGTAAGTCATCTGGCGAATATTGCGTGGAATTGATCAAAGGGAGTAATGCCGGAGGTATAACCAGGAGGTGTCACCCTGAGCCTGCAGAAGGGTCTATTTAGAAGGGTATGGTTGACAAAAAGCATTCTCGTCTACTTAGGCCCTTCGACTACGCTCAGGGTGACAAAACATCTTTTAAGCCTTCGGCAAACAAATTTATTAAGACACCATTGGCGTCCCTGGGAAAAAGTGGAATAAAAAAATAAGGCAGAAAGATCGTCATCTCTCTGCCCTAAAAAATTAAACAAAATGTTTAAACCGATTCTTTATTCAATCATGATTTTGCGTACTATATTTCCTTTGTCTGTTTGGATAGTCATGAGGTAAATTCCCTGAGGAATGGCTTCCAGTGAAACTTTCTCGCGGATAAATAATTTCTCCTTCATTAATACAGTCCTTCCAGCCAAATCAGAGAGATAATATCCCTTTCCATTAATTCCATCCAAACTAATCTGTAATTCTTCTGATGCAGGGTTAGGATAAATACTCACCTTTTTGGCCAATTCCTGATCAATGGCTGTATTATTGGTTCCTGTTGTATCTTCCTGCAAGAGCGTCAGAGAATCCTGGCCAATAGCTATGGGCTGTACAACTTCGTTTCTGTCAATAACATAATGATTGGTAATCGTGGCCTTAAGGGATTTTGTGAAGTACTTTTTCGCAGTAATATCATCAATCATAATAATTGAGATGCGGGCTATTTCCCCATATCCTGAGCGGTCAATCTGGTCAATACCCGTGATCGCCATTTCGAGTTTTCCATCAGCAGGGAAATTGCGGTGCAAAGCCAGCATATCCACGCCAAAATCTCCAAACCAGGAGCTGTCATAACTTACCATTACACTACTTGGATCAATCAGGGTGGTATCCAGGTTAATAGTGAAAGCGAGTCCGTAAATCATACTTGCCGGCATGGAGTCATTCCCCAGCATAATAGCCATATTAACGGTATCACCTACGAATGCGCTGTCAACCAGAAATTCTGTGTAAAGGGGAGCGCCCATCTCTTCAGTGATATCCGTTTTATTGTGCGTAAGACCATAATTAAGGCTAATGGCCATGGTGTCCTGAATATCGATGATTCCATCACCATTGCAGTCGATGTGTTTGTAATTGACTCCTGAGGCCAGAGACAGGGACCAGTCGTATCCGGGCTGAGCAACCCAATTATTAGAGGCATTGGGCCTTACGGGTCCAGTGTTACCATAACCAACCCCGATTGAAAGCAGATCAAAATTATTGGCTATCAGGTCATAATTAGCATCTCCCGGCCAAATACTATCCAGAGGAAAAGGAGGAACATAAGTGGTATCGGTCAGTCGGGCAATCGTTCCCCAGTCCTGGCTACTGCTGGTGCTTGTAGATAGACTTCCGAAAATAGTACCATCTGCTGCGAATGCTCCGAGGTATATATCTGCGCTTCCGTTTCCGGAAATGTCTGTACCATAGGTTGAACCACCGTTAGGATTATCACCAGCTTTTTGAGACCAAATCGGAGTTCCGGAAGCATCATGTTTGACGATAAAAGCATTCGTCTGATTGTTGAGACTGGTAAGAGTCTGGCCTCCAACGGTAAACGAGCCAGCATAATAACCCATTGTATAGGATTCACCTAATTGATTGACTGTTATACCTGTACCATATACATGGCTGCTCCCGGTTCCTGCCAGTCCCCAGATTCCGTTACCCTGAGGGTCAAATTTTACCACGAAGTATCCTGTTTGAGAACTGCCCATAGAGAGGGGAATTCCTCCGAATGAAGCACTGTCTGACAAACTACCAGCGACATATATATTTCCTGACGGATCAACATCCACAGCACTTCCAACCTGTGTATTCAGTCCAACAGCAGTTTGTCCCCATTGATAATTGCCAAGCTGGTCATATTTCACCATGAAAAAATCTGCACTATCAGAGCTAAAAGGGAGCGTGTCGGTACCGTGAACCATACTGCCCTGAGAATACATTCCTACAGTGTAAGTATTACCTGAAGCGTCTGAAACCATTCCCTGAGGGAAAAAATGCCCCCATCCGACAGGACCAACCAGATCAATCTGATCTATCCATTGAAAAACACCAGCACTGTCATATTGTAGATGAAAAAGACTGGGGACAGTTCCACTCACACCACTGGTATAAGTAGTACCTTCAATATCTCTGGAACCAGTAAACGTGAGGCTGATGTTTGCATTACCATTAAAGTCGGCGCTGACCAGGGTTCCAAAAAATCCATCCTCCGATTTTACCCACTGAATAGTTCCTGCCTGGTCATATTTGGCCAGAAAATACATTTGGCCAGATGCTGAGGTAAGAGTATTACCATCGAAATTGATTGGGGAACCGTAAGCAGAGCCGATGATAAACAGATTCCGATCCTGGTCGAGGGAGATTTCTGTTGCATATATGCTTCCTTCCACTACTTTGCTCCAAAGAAAATTTCCTGCAGAGTCGAGTTTGGCAATTAGAAGAGATGAGCTAGCGAGGTTATAAGTAGTTCCTCCCAGGGTTACATTTCCGCTAATATTTCCAGTGATGTAGGAGTTTCCATCCTCATCAGCTTCGAGGGTTTGAACTTGCGACATCATGCTGCTACCAATATTTTGGGTCCATTCGTAGGTCTGACTAAACCCACGAATCTGAAGCATCGCTGTAAAACAAAATATGATATAAAGTACCTTCCGATTCATAGTATTTTTATTTTTTAGAAAAGGGAACAAATTGATAATGATATTGATCGCGCTATCTTTAATCATCCCAAATGTAGAACTGAACTTTGGTATACAAAAGCACATTTTTATATATTTTTAGATGTTTTTATTTTATAAATAAATTATAAATTATTGTTAATCAATGATTTATTATTAATTGTTTTATGTCATTTTTATAATATAAAAAACGGGCCAGACCATTACGACCCGACCCGCTTACCAGTATAAAGGATTCCCTATACTAATGTTTAAATAGCTTCTTTACAATTTTTCCTGTTTCTGTATGGATTGTAAGGAAATAAATACCGGAGGAAAGCCCCTGAAGGGAAAGCTGTTCTTTGATGAATCGCTTCTGAGTTTTGTTTATCAACCTCCCCAATTGGTCTCGCAGTTCATAACCCTGGGTGGTTAATTCATTTACTTCGATGGTCAACAGGTTTTCAGTCGGATTAGGGTAGATTTTGACCTTCTTTGCCAGTTCTGAATCGACAGAAGTATTGCCTGTACCAGAGGTATCTTCCTGAACAATAATGATTGAATCTGCCCCCAAAGAAATCGGAATATTTGCTTCATCAATACCAATCACATACTGATTGGAAATTGTAATTTTCAGGGTTTCTGTGAAGTATTTTTTCGCTGTAATGTCATCAATGATAATGATAGAGAAGCGAGCAATTTCTCCAAATCCTGACTGATTGACCTGATTAATGCGGGTAAGGGCAATATCTGCTTTTCCATCAGCGGGGAAATTTTTATACATGCCCATCATATCAGTGCCCTTGGTTCCCAGCCAGGAGGTATTATACGAAAACTTAAAACTATTGGGATCAACGAGAGATGTGTCCAGATTAAGGGTAAAAGCCAGGCCGTAGACCATATTTGCCGGCATGGTGTCGGTTCCCAAATTGATCGTAACATCGATGGTATCTCCAACCATGATGGTATCTTCTTCAAAATTAGTATAAAGGAGAGGACCGACCTCTTCCACACCTTCATTTTTTGCATGAGTAAGGCCATAATTTAAGCTAATGGCTACGGTATCCTGTATGTCTACAACACCATCACCATTACAATCGAGATGTTTATAATTGACCCCATTGGCGAGGGTTTGGGGCCAGTTGTAGGATGGCTGGGCTATCCAGTTGTTGGATGCATTAGGGCGGGGTTGTCCTGTGGTACCATAACCAATACCCACGGCGAGAAAGTCGGCATTATGGGCGATCAAATCATAATTGGCATCGCCTGGCCATACACTATCCGGCGGGAAAGATTGAGGCACAAAAGTGGTATCAGCCAAACGGGCAACGACTCCGCGATCGGTGTTATTCACCGCCGGGACAACGATGTTTCCAAAAACAATATTATGATTGGAGGTAGTACTTATATACAGGTTACCTTTGTTATCATTGTCAATTTCAAAACCTATATTAGAAGCAAAGGTATTGGGGCTAAATCCTGCTTGTTGTGCCCAAACAAATTGACCACTACTATCATGCTTTACAATCAGCACATGGGCACCGTTACTGGGGGTGGCAAATGTCTGTCCTCCCAAAACAAGAGTATAAGCATAAAAACCAATCACAAAAGGGTCTTTATAGTCAGAGGTAATTCCCAAAATTTTTCGGATACCTGAGCCTCCGCCACTTGTAGCCCACTTCATATTGCCCTGGGTATCATATTTGAGCAAAAAATAATCGAAAAACATTGGACCTGGAGATAGATTTGTACTGCCGAAAGTAGTGGATTGGTCAAAACTTCCGGTAACATAAATGTGCTGGTCTCCGCTGACACTTATTCCGACGGGTATCTGATGACCTGATCCAATAGAAACATCACTCCATTGGATAGCACCATTCACATCTCGTTTAACTATAAAATAATCGGAGCTATCATTAAGATTATCCATAGAATCTGGTCCGAATACCAGTATCCCATGAGAATATTCTCCTACTACATAAACCCCTCCCATGCTATCAGTATCAACTCCAAAAGGCTGGACATGACCTGGAAATGCAGAATTCACACTCGTAAAATTTAGCTGGTCAACCCAATTAATAGTTCCATTATTATCATACTGAATCTGGAGCAGACTATACGAAGTACCTCCCAGGCTACTTGTATATGTATTTCCTCCGACGGAAACAGTTGAAGAGAATGAAAAGGCCAGGTTTATATTTCCAAATGGATCAGTTCCGAGGCTGGGATTTTGAATTTTGCTGACATCATCATGAATAACCCATTGAAAATTGCCGTCTTTATCGTATTTAACTACATAGTATTGGTAAGGAGCGCTTGAGTTAATGGTGGTTGTGCCAATGGTAACGGGGAAATTGTCAAGAATACCAGTAACATAGACATTGCTCTGATAATCAATTGCTAAATCCCTGATATTACCTTCCTGAGTAAGTTGATTCCCTCCTGGTATAGATTGAGCCCATAGATAATTTCCGGAAGAGTCGATTTTTGTTATCAGTTGTGCCAGGGTATTTGTGTTGGCAGTACTGATAGTTGATGTGCCCAAAGTTACCGTTCCGCTAAAAAAACCTGCCACATAGGAATTCCCATCTTTATCAGTTTTTAAATGTTGGGTAAAACTATGACCAGGTGATCCTACTCTTGAGGCCCAGTAATAGTTTTGGGAATAGGATAGGCTGGACAAGCTTATGCAAATAGCAAAAGCCACGTAAACGTAGATTCGGTTTATCATTTTGTTTAATTTTTGGAAGTAAAGGACGCTTCGACTTTATCGGTTAAGCCATGATCCAAAAGTATTAGGTAAGATGCATGAATAAAAGGACAGATTTTTTGCTTTTTATTTAATAATTTGCTGTTTTGAAAAAATTAATTAATTGATAACCAGTTGGTTGTTATTCTTATATTGAGCTTTTTTTATAGAAATGAATAATTCCCGTCTGATCCAAAGTCTGGGCCTTCTCTCGAATGTAGAAAAGAAGCAATTTTTAAGATTTATATCCTCTTCATTTGTGAATACTGATGCAAATCTGGTGGAGATTACCGAAATTCTTTACAAGGATGAAAATCAGATAATGACCCGTGAGGATGTATTTGCGGCTATTTTTCCCGGAGAGGAGTTTGACTACTTCCGAATCAGCAATTTGCTATCATTGGTGATGAAACATCTGGGCGAATTTTTGGTTCATTTACATCTTCAGGAAGATCAACAGGCTTTTCAGGCTTTTCTGTTGGCTGCGGCCCGTGAAAAGGGTATGGATAAATTGTATAGAAGTCTGGAGAGAAAAACTGAAAAGTATTTTGATGAATTAGCCGTTCCGTTTGATGAGGATTTTCTCGCTAAATATCATTTTGAAGATGAGCGGAATGTTTTTGCCCTTAGCCGGAATGAAAGGCAGGATCATCATTATCTGGATCAGAAAATGGAGGCACTGGAACTGTTTTACATTTCTGCAATGCTCAAGACCACTTGTCAGCGAATTAATCAGGAGAATGTGATTCAATCTACGACCCATTCTTCACGATCAGCAGAGTTTATTGAATATATTACTGCTAATATCGGACAATTTACAGATTCCCCATTCATTCAAATTTACTATTATATTTTGCTTACCCTTATTGAGCCCGACCAGGAAAGCCACTTCAAAACTTTAAAGTCATTATTAAATACGTTTTCAGGAGATATTTCTCATCAGGAGCTTAAACCCATGTTTCAATATGCTCAGAATTACTGCATAAAACAGGCAAACAGGGGTAAAACGGTTTATCAGGAAGAGCTTCTCGGGCTTTATATTCAAATGATTGAGCTGGAACTGATTTATCAGGATGGATGGCTTTCTCCCTGGGATTTTAAGAATGTGGTGGCAATGGGGGTGCGTTTGGAAAGGTTTGAATGGACGGAAACATTTATCAGTAATTACGCGGAAAAACTGATGCCTGAGTTTCGGGAGAATGCGATGACGTTTAATCTGGCTCAATTGTATTATGGGAAAAAGCAATACCGAAAAGCGATGCGTCTGCTTACTCAGGTGGAGTTTGATGATGTCTATTACCTGCTGGGGGCCAAGACGATTCTTTTGAAAATGTATTATGAACTGGAAGAGGCCGATGGGTTTGATTTTCTGATTCATTCTTTTTCTGCAGCTTTAAGGCGCAACAAAAAAATTTCCAACTATCAGCGTACGGTTCATAAAAATCTGATCAAATGGGCGAAAAAATTACAGCGATTGCGCAATCGTAAATATGCCTCAGGAAATGCGGCAGTTAAGAAGGCAATTGATGAATTTCTGAAACATGTGGAGGAGATTGAGGCGATTACACAGAAAGAGTGGTTGATGAGAAAGGCAGAGGAGATTATTAGTTTTTGAGGCTTCCCACAAGGATGTGGGAAGAACTTGCTGTTTGACGGTTTTGCGGACATTCTGTCCGATCAATATGGCAAAAGTCCTCAGGACTTTTGCAAAGGAGGCCCACTGGAAAGTGGGCGAAACAACCCCGTCTCCCGGACATCCTGTCCGGCAAAAATCCACCCATTCATCTGCTTTTTGACTCCTTCTAAATTGATGAATCCCATTCTCCCGGCTGCTATACATCATTGCTAAAATAAGAAAAAAAAGACACCTTTCTCCTAAGATGATGAAACGTAAATATTTCATATTAGGAACCCTGGTATTAGGATTAATTACTTCATCCTGTGTGCGGAAATACGTAAGTATCGAAACTGCCGATGCTCAAACCATAGTGAAACCCCGGTACGATTCGCTAGCTCCACTTTTCTATGATATTGCTGAAGAAGAAGTCGTGATTCACGATTACTTCTCCTGGATCAATCAGCGAATAGAACGATACGATTCCCTGTTACCCTATTCCCTCAATGACGGTATTCTGATTCACGCCAATTCATGGTTGATTGATACATTTGCTCATTCAGACTATTATTACCAACAGGCCCGGGGGGTAATGATTGAAAATCAGCGTGAGTACACGGTGATAAAACCCGGAGATACCTTACGAATTCCTTCTGTGAAAGAGGCCCGGATGATAGAAGAAAAACTGGACCAGGTAAGAATCGATGTAAATCTTCCTGAGTACAAACTACGCCTCTGGTCGGGCGATTCTCTGATATGTGTCATACCTATTCGAATTGGGCAAAATGGGAGAAAATATTTAGCAACTGAAGGACGAGAATTTAATTTGCGCACAATCATTGGTAAAGGTACCATTGTCAATATCCTTGAGGATCCGCGATATGTCAGTTTTAGTACGGGAAAAGAATATATTTATACCCGTCGCGACGACGGAAAAACAACCCGGATGCCACAAATTCCTTCTTTTGAACCGGAGATCAACGGTGTGTGTCATGGACAACTCATCCATGCGACCACTAATCCAAACACTCTGGGAAAAGCCTATTCTCATGGGTGTATGGGCACACGTGAAGAAGATGCCTGGAGAATATACTTTTATGTTCGGCCCGGTACTCCTATCGAAATCCGTTATGACTTACATGGAGTAGACGAAGCCGGAAACCCTGTTGAGTTTGAAGATGTTTATCAGCTAAAGAATAAAACGCTTTGAGTTTTTCCTCTTTAAAAAACAACTCTTTACAATTGTTGTTATAACACTAAATAATTTCTTATCTTAAGGAAAACCTCAAAATTGCGTACTATGAAAAAAAGTGTTTATTGCTTACTACCCATGGTTATTTGCCTGATTATTTCAGCTCAGGCGAACAATCCTGAATCAAAACTAACTGCTAACTTTGTAACCGGAAATCCTGAAATTCAATCCATCAGCTCACTTTCATTCGGACCTGAAGGAATCCTGTTTATCGGCGACTCAGAACGTGCCAGAATTTTTGCTTTGGATACCAAAGACCGTACTGCTACTACTATTGAGAATCTGAATCTCACACAGGTAGATCACAAGATTGCTGCGCTCCTCGGAACTACTGCTGACAAAATCCAAATCACAGATATGGTGGTAAATCCCGCTTCAAAGGCCATTTATCTGTCTGTACAAATGCAGGATGGAACCCCGGTTTTACTCCGGACGACAGGAGAATCTTTCGAGCATATTGCTCTGGATAATGTGAGTTATTCATCAACTGATTTGAAAAATGCCGTCGCTGCTGACGCTCAGGACAGTAGGGGCCGTTCTCTCAGAAAGTGGTCTATTTCTGATTTGGCTTATTATAACGGGAAAGTTATGGTTTCTGGCTTGTCTAATGAAGAGTTCAGTTCTGCTTTCCGTAGCATCGACTTCCCTTTCAAGGATAAGCAGATGTATTCCTCGCTGGAAATTTATCATGCCGCTCATGGCCGTTATGAAACTTACGCTCCGATTAAAGCTTTTATGCCCTATGAGCTGAATGGAAAACCCCATCTTGTAGCCAGTTATACATGTACCCCTCTGGTTATTTTCCCATTGGATGAGATGAAAGCAGGAGAACACACAAAAGGAAAAACGGTAGCTGAACTTGGAAACCGAAATACACCATTAGATATCATTAGCTATAAAAAGGATAATAAATCTTACCTTTTAATGGCCAATACCAGTCGGGCATTAATGAAAATTGATCCTTCCAAAATAGAACATTATAGTGATTACCTGACAGAGCCAGTTGAAGAGAACTCAGCAACTGCCGGAGTCGATTTTATCGCTCTCCCTTATGTAAATGTCCAACAACTGGATAAAATCAGCGATGAACAGGTCGTTATGTTACAGCGAATGGCTAATGGTGACCTGAATCTCGTATCAACAGGTACAAACCGATTGTAATTTGTTTTATAACCCTGTAGAGACGCGATTAATCGCGTCTCTACGCGTTTCGGGATCAATCTGGAATGTAATGCCATATAAAAAACTGATTATTCTCATCTTTTTTATTCCCGGTTTGGTTTTTGGGCAGTATCGATTGGATAGCTCTCCGAAATCTCTCACTATCGTCCCTTTAGATGAGATTTCCTTTTCTTCCGAAGAAAAATCAGAAAATCTTCTGAAAGTATATGTGGGAACCAAGCTCCCTTCGCCAACATCTGAAATTCCTCCAGTCTTAGGAAAGGTAGTATTACAGAATAATAGCCTGATATTTACGCCAACGTTTCCATTTCGCCCTGGCCAAAATTATGTGGCGGTTGTAAATGGTAAACATGTACTCAGTTTTATGATTCATAGGGAAGACTCCGCACCCAGGCCCCGGTTGCTGAATATCTATCCTTCTGTCGATACAATTCCTGCCAATCAACTAAAGCTGTATGTATCATTTAACACGCCGATGAGTGAAGGAAGAGCTTATGACTATGTGAAAGTCAAAGATAAAAACGGCAAAATTATTCAAACCCCTTTTGTGCCTTTACAACCTGAATTGTGGGATGAAAACCACACACGGCTTACCCTTTGGTTTGACCCGGGTAGAATTAAGCGTGGGTTGGAATCAAATAAAACGTTTGGAGAAGTTTTATCCCCTGGTCAGATCATCTTGCTCGAAATTGATTCTGAATGGCAGGACCAGATTGGCCAGCCTTTGGGTAAGAAAACCCTTAAAT
>JAGQVA010000328.1 GCA_020438265.1 Bacteroidota bacterium | reverse complement strand
ATAAAATTCTACATGGTCAATGGCTAAAAAAAAAAAAAAATCATTTGTGTATAACCTGTAGGCTTTAAAAACCAGGAAGGTCTGACTACATCATAAACAAGCCAATCTTGCTAAATCATTCCCTTTCTTTTACAAAAGTTGAACAAATTGCCTACATTAGTTTTACGAATGTTGAAGAAATGTTATGAATAAATTTAATCTGGGTAGTCTCGAAGAAATGGTTTTACTGGTTTTGCTGACCGTTTCGGAAGAAGCTTACGGTATCACGATTCTCGATGCTTATATCGACAATACGGGTAACCGCATTTCTCTGAGCGCGATTCACTCTGTCCTTCGCAGGCTCGAAAAAAAAGGATTTATCACCTCTGAAATGGGTGGTTCTACCTCTGATCGGGGCGGACGCCGCAAGCGCCTGTATCAGATAACCAAATACGGCTATAAAACCGTCGAAGCCATTCAGGAAAACCGCAATCGCATCTGGCAACAAATCCCCAAACTGGAATTTTGAGATGAAGCGCAAATCAAATAACTCTCCAAAGCCCCCTCGTTGGGCCAACCGCTTCCTGGAGTGGTATTGTGCTCCGGATTTACTCGAAGAAGTCCAGGGAGATATCTATGAAATGTATCGCCGCAGGGTAGAGGAGGAGGGATTGAAAAAAGCTCAATTCCGCTTTATTCTCGATGTTATTCAGTTTTTTAATTATTCCACCATCAAGGGAAACCGTCGTATTTCCCTGCCAAGACCTTTCCTCGGTATGTATCAAAATTATTTTAAAACCGCCATCCGCAATCTCCTCAGACATAAGGGATACAGCTTTATCAATATTTCTGGCCTGGCTATCGGTCTGGCTTCTTTTATACTGATTTTCCTTTTTGTAAAGGACGAACTTTCCTACGAACATAACCACTTGAAGTCAGAACGGATTTATCGCCTGGTTGTGAATTATTATTTACCGAATGATGGAGGAGTAGAAAATATGGCAGTTACGGGACCACCGATAGGGGAGATCGTCAAAAAGGATTTTCCTCAGGTGGAAGCAACTGTGAGGGTGAGAAAAATGGACGACCGAATGATCGAAAGGGAAAAAGATCAGGCTCGGTTTTATGAAACCGTTCATTTTGTGGATTCCACGGTTTTTGATGTGTTTACTTTGCCATTGATTCGTGGAAATGCAGAAACAGCTCTTGACAATCCCAATAATGTGGTGATTTCAGAAAAAATGGCTTTGAAATATTTCAGCAGTACCGATATCATTGGCGAGATGCTCAGTTTTCCTGATGATACCTTGCTGTTTCAGGTAACCGGAGTGATGGAGAATTTGCCCTCCAATACACACCTGCAAATGGATATTCTGCTTTCCATGAGCAAAATGGAGAGCCTGGGTTTTTATATGCAAAACTGGTGGTCATTCAGTACCTATACCTTTATTCTTTTCCAGCCTGAGGCTGATCTTGACAACTTCTCCTCAGAGATCAAACACATTTCCGGGAAATACATTAAAGACCAGGAAGAAGGTTCTGGTTACCGTCAGGAATATTTTATTCAACCGATCAGAGACATTCACCTTCACTCAAAACTTCGGGGTGAAATTTCTCCCAATAATGATATCAAAACGGTTTATATTTTTTCGATCATCGGTATTCTCATCTTATTAGTCGCCTGCATCAACTTTATGAATCTTTCTACTGCGCGGTCTGCCGGACGAGCCAGAGAAGTTGGACTCAGGAAGGTTGTCGGAGCGCGGAGAAACCAATTGGTAACTCAATTGCTGGGAGAATCCTTCATTATGACTTTTGTTTCCATGGCGATTGCCATCATTCTTGTCATTCTCGTTTTGCCTGTCATTAACAATCTGACCGGAAAGGAAATGGAAGCGGGATTATTACTTACGCCTTCAATATTGACTTTATTATTGGGGATTCTGTTTGTCGTTGGCCTTTTATCCGGCCTTTATCCAGCCATATTTATGTCCGGTTTTCGCCCCGTGGATATCCTTAAAGGAAGTTTTTCCACTTCTGCCAAAGGCAACCTGCTCCGCAAGAGTCTGGTCGTGTTTCAGTTTGCTACTTCTATCGCCTTGATAGCCAGCACGATGATTGTTTATCAGCAGCTAAATTTCATGTTTAATACCGATTTGGGTTTTACCAAAGAACAGGTAATTATTCTGCCCACACATACCGACCGTGGAATAGGGGAGAAGTTTGCCTTGCTAAAGGAAGAACTGGAAAAATTGCCTGAAGTAAGCCATACCTCCATCTCTGATAATGTTCCCGGATATTTTATGAATAATAATGTCGTGCGAAAAGGCTGGACTGAAGAGGCAGAATGGAGTGACATGCGCTTTTTGCGCATCGATGAGGATTTTTTTGATTTGTATGGAGTAAAAGTAATTGCGGGACGTGGATTTGAAGAAAAATATGGGACAGATGAGGGAGAAGCTTTTTTACTCAACGAATCAGGAATGAAACGTTTGGGGTGGAATAATCCTGAAGAAGCCATTGGCCAAAAGCTGGCCTGGCAGCGGCGTCAGGGATTTGTGATTGGCATTATTGAAGACTTTCATTTTATGTCAGTGAAAAACCCTATTGAACCCGTGATTTATATTCCCAGTTCCAATCACAGAGGTTTTTTATCTGTCCGAACTTCCTCTGACGACTACCACAGGCTTTTACAAACCATTGAAAGAGAATATGAAAAAATATTGCCAGGCAAAGCTTTTGAATACAAGTTTCTGGATGAAGATTTTGATCGTCAGTACAAAAACGAAGAGCGCTTTGGGCAGTTATTTATCTACTTCACTTCTCTGGCTGTGTTAATTGCCTGTATGGGGTTATTTGGATTGGCGGCTCTGGCAGCCATGCAAAGGACCAAAGAAATCAGTATTCGCAAAGTATTGGGTGCTTCGGTCAGGGATATTGTATTTCTGCTTTCCCGCAATTTTATGATTTTGGTAGGAGTGGCCTTTATTGTCGCAGTTCCGCTAACCTGGTTTACCATGGACAATTGGCTGGAAGATTTTGCGGTTCGGATTCAGCTGGGTCCAACATCATTCCTCCTGGCGGGAATATTGGCAGGAGTGATTGCGATGGGTACGATTAGTTTTCATATTCTCAAGACGGCGAGGTCGAATCCTGCGGAGACTCTGCGGAGTGAGTAGGTCTTCGAATAAAAAAAACCGCTTAAAACCCTGGTTTTATCCATAGTCTAAACGGTTGAGTTCCTAATCGTAATTCTTTAGGGATTAATTATCCACGCAGGAAGAAGAAGCACTGGTTCCTCCTACAAGTGCTGCAGTCTGATCTGCAAGACTCTGCATCCCGTCTTTATATTCTTTAACCACACCTTTTGTGCCGCATACTTCGGGCTGAGTCTGGCTAATTGATTCTCCATTTGCTTCATAAGTAATGGTACAGGTTGTGCAGGTTTCACCGCAAGAAGAAAGGACAAATACCAATACTGTTGCGATGGATAAAATAAATGCTTTCATGTGTTTAAATAGTTATTATAGATTATAATATAAAAAATGACCTGGTTGATCTTAGGGTGAAATAGCAAATTGAATGGAGAAATAAAAAGGGACAATATACGGGCGGTTGGACTAAATATATAAGCGGTATCATTTTGTCAATGAAAGGCGAAATATCTTGTCGGTAAATTGACAAATGATGGAGAGTAATTGCTGAAAAATCCAGCCAATGAGGGTTTTCTATCCTTTGAGAAATAAACTCACAGGATTTTGACCCTTTTTCTCATAAATATGTATATTTCCACAGAATTTGAATTTACACCAATTTATCTATGAAATTATCTACACTACTATCAATAATTGTTTGCCTGGGGATAGGTTTGACCCTGCCGGGTACCATGCAGGCTCAGTTTAATGATATTGGAATTGATGCAATCCTTAGCCCGGTTGGCGATCAATGTGGAGGGAGAGCTTCCGGACAGGTTGTGCTTAAAAACTATGGACTAAATGAAGTCACTTCTGCCCAGATTGAATATGAAGTGGATGGCAATATGATTGCTGTGTATTATTGGTTTGGAAGTTTGGCTCAACTGGAATTTGAGATCCTTGATTTCCCTAATTTTGTTGTTGGTACCGGTACACACACGTTTAAGGCTACTACCAAGAGCCCTAATGGTTTGCCCGATTTGTCAACCATGAATGATTCCAAGGAGACTACCTTTTTTGCCCTGGATAATAAAGGCGTAAAAATTCCTTTCTTTGAAGGATTTGAAGGAGCTTTTCCTCCGGCAGATTGGGATGTGATCAGTTCAGATAACCTGGCAAAGTGGGATTCCGCGCTGGTAGGAGCCAATGGCAATCGTTCTGCTTTTGTTGATAATTATTCGTTTGATGCCATTGGCGAAGCAGATGAATTACTTACCCCGGGAATTGATCTGACCAAGTTCAAAAAAGTGGGTATGTCTTTTTCCGTTGCTTATGCCAAACTTGCCGATAATTCCGGTTTTGCAGATACGCTGGAAGTGTTAATTTCCGGAGACTGTGGTAAAACGTTTACCCGAATTTGGAAAAAATATGGATCTGATCTGGCAACGGCTCCCTCTACTACTTCCGCTTTCGTTCCTCAGTATCCATGGCAGTGGCGCAAGGAGTGGGTTGATCTGACTGATTATACCGATAGTACGTATGTGGTTATCAAGTTTCGCAACATCAGTAACTTTGAAAACAACATTTACATCGATAACGTGAATGTCAACGAAATTTTTGCCCTTGACATCGAAAATAACCTGGGACTGGAGAATATCGCAGTTTATCCCAACCCGGGAAAAGATGTGATTAACCTTTCCTTTGAAGCACAAAAAGCAGACGCCTGGCAGATTGAACTTTCTGATTTGAGTGGAAAATCTTTATTGGATAGAGAGATCAAAGCACTTTATGGCCATAATCAATTTACCCTTGAAGTGGGGCATCTGCCACGAGGCGTTTATATGGTTCGATTCTTTAATGGAGAATCGCAGCAGGTGAAAAAACTGGTTTTGAATTAGGAGATAACCTATCTGGTAAGGCCAGCGTTTTTTTGCCTTTTTTACGCCGAATGGCGAAATCCCGTAGGGATGAAACGTGGGTAGCTCGACGAGCAACCTCATTTTTTGCGCGCCTTGAGGCGCGCTGGTAAGGGGGTTGTGAAACGCAAGGTTTCTACCCACGTTTCATCCCTACGGGATTTTTGGCTTAGACAATGAATAAAAACGCTAAACACATACCGTCGTTACGACGCCAAACCGAGGAATTTAATAGGGTGCACTCTTTTTTTACCTAGATTAGGCCCCTAAAGAGCCGGAGACCTGGCGGCCTCGAAAGAGCAGTTTTGTTCATTGGTTCCACTTATTCGCATGACTCATTCCATTTTCTGAAAAACTTATCTCTTCCCAAAATCCAGTCCCAATGATTAATCTTCCATCATTTCAATATGTACTATTTGGGGTTTTATTGGCATGTTTGCTTAGCTGCCGCCATGAACCTATTGACGCCGAAATTTCTGCATATCCCAAAGACATTGCCCGGATTCTGGAAAAAAACTGTGCTGTCAGTGGGTGTCACAATGCCCAAAGTGCTCCGGGTGCAGGAGGATTAAACCTTGAGTCCTGGACTTCTCTTTTTCACGGAAGCCGTGGAGGGAGTCCGGTCATTCCCTATTCGCCTGAACTTAGTTATTTGATGTTTAGTGTGAATACCGATTCTACGCTGGGACCCGTTTTAACGCCCACGATGCCCTACGATTTGCCTCCACTTTCTTCTCAGGAGTATTCTACCTTATGGAACTGGATTTATGATGGGGCGCTTAACAAAAATGGAGAAGAACGCTTCCCACCTGACCCCAATCGCAGAAAATGGTACGTAGGCCATGAAATCTGTGATGACGTGGCCATTTTTGATGCGGAAAGCCGTCAGATTATGCGCTATATCGATGTGGGTGAAGATCCGATGAGTGTGGAATATGTGTTTGATATTCAAATTTCCCCTGACGGTAAGGATTGGTTTGTCGTGTTTTTTGGAGGGAATAAATATATCTCCCGCTACAGCACAACCAATGATAAAAAAATTGCCGATATACCCATGGATTATTATGGCTGGAGTGGATTGGCGATCTCCCCTGACGGAAAATTTGCTTTTGCCTGTAGCGAACATTTTTTATTGATGCAGGCAATTGATTTAAGTAAAAATACGGCTGTTGGTCCTTTGATAGGATTTGACTATCCGGTAAGGGCTCCGGTTGTTCATCCACTGAAGAAACAGGTTTATCTGGCTGAATACATTGACAGAAGT
>JAGQVA010000327.1 GCA_020438265.1 Bacteroidota bacterium | reverse complement strand
TAATTCTGAATTGTTAAAAGAGTTTCAGATCATTAAGAACGAACTGAATGGCGTTAATGAAAAATATAGCCAAATAGCAGACTGTAAAGGCAAAAAGAATGATGAAATACTGGAAAAGGTCAAGCTGCGAATCGATCATGCAGTAGATCGTTTATTGGATGTCGTTTTAGATAAATTTGAAACTCATTGCCGGGATTAATATCACGGACTGTTTGACAATAAATCTTCCTATCTTCGCCCTTCTATGAACGAATACTTCAAATCAATCATCCTCCAAAAAACAGGAGCCACCTCTCTATTTACAAAAGAAATCATCCAGGAATTGTGGAGCGGCTATGGAAAAATCATGCGAATCGGATTGGTGAATGCTTCCGTCGAGAGCGTAGTGGTAAAGCATGTTCAATTGCCTCGATACAAAAATCACCCCCGAGGATGGAATACAGATATCGGGCATCAACGAAAGGTGAAATCATATCAGGTTGAAACGACGTGGTATGATCGATACAGCAAAGATAGTGCTGCTCGTCTTCCGCAATGTTTAGCTATCGAGACGCAAGGCGATGAGGTGTTGATGGTGTTAGAGGATCTGGATGCAGCGGGTTATTCCTTACGCAAGCGATCTGTTATCTGGGAGGAAATAAAGGCTTGTTTGGCGTGGCTGGCACAATTTCACGCAAGTTATCTGGGAAAAGTTCCGGACGGGCTTTGGGAAGTGGGAACTTACTGGCATTTGGAGACCAGGCCCCAGGAATTAAAAGTGCTGGATGATCGCAGGTTAAAGGAGGCTGCTTCTATGATTGATACAAAGCTGAATACATGTAAGTACCAAAGCTTTGTTCACGGGGATGCCAAACTGGCAAATTTTTGTTTTTCTAAAGATGGAAAGGTTGCGGGTGTAGACTTCCAGTATGTCGGTGGTGGTTGTGGAATGAAAGATGTTGCCTATTTTATTGGAAGTTGTCTGGGAGAAAGAGATTCAGAGCGTTTGGAAACTCAGATTCTGGATACCTATTTTGAGCATTTACAAAGCGCGCTTGATGAAAGAAATGAAGAGCTGGAACACGAATGGCGATCTTTATATCGGGTAGCCTGGGCGGATTTTCATCGTTTTCTCAAAGGCTGGAGTCCCGGCCATTGGAAGATTAATAGTTATAGTGAACGGGTAACGGCAGAAGTGATTAATAGTCTGTAAAAATGAATTTATCACAACTAAACGACATAGCAATCAAGGCAGCTCTTTCCGCAGGAAAAGTCATCCAAAAGTATATGAATGATGACATTATCGTGGAAAAAAAAGAAGGAGGAGCAAATTATGCTTCTCAGGTGTTGACTATTGCAGATAAAGAATCTGAAACCGTCATTCTCTCTCACCTGCTTCCTACCTGCGATGCGTTTGATTTGGCCCTTTTATCCGAAGAAACCCCGGACGATCATAGTCGGTTCCAAAAAGATTTTTTCTGGTGCATTGACCCCATGGACGGGACTCTTCCTTTTATCAATAAACAACCCGGTTTTTCTGTATCGATTGCTTTGGTAGCCAAAAACGGCACGCCGTATCTTGGAGTCGTATTTGATCCCAGTACAAATAACTTATACAATGCTGTAAGAGGAAATGGAGTCTATAAGAATGGCAGTCTCTGGGAAATTACGAATACCAATGACCATTTGACCTATGTGACAGGCCGAAAGCTGAAGGACACTTACCGTGCAGCCGAAATTGAAAAATTTTTAAAGGATAAGGTAGAAAAATTGGGCTTGAATGGTGTAAAGGAAATTTCAGGAGCTGGTGCGGTCTTGAATGCGATTCGTGTACTGGAAAATGGTCCTGCATGTATGTTCAAGTTTCCGAAAAAAGAAAATAGCGGCGGGAGCATCTGGGACTTTGCGGCGACTGCGTGTATTTTCAATGAATTGGGTTTGCCCGCAACAAATTTTGAGGGAGGAAAATTAGACCTGAATAGAAAGGATGGTACATTTATGAATCATGAAGGTATATTTTATAACAATTATTAAATATGAAAAAAAGCATAATCATCTCACTTTCGTTAATCGTAGCGGTTAACTTTGGATATACACAAGTTCAGGACGAAATTCCTCCCCCGAAAAGAGATCCCGGTTTACCATTGTCCCACGAACGGGATGAGAAACCCGCTGACAATTATGAACATCTGAAAGCAACATTGATTGGTGAAGATAAGATGGTTTTCATTGAAGGAGGAACCTACGAAATGGGCTTTAAAAAAGGAAGGGACAGCAGGAATAATAACTCCGAACTCCGGTTGGTCACATTAGACAGCTTTCATATCAGCCAGTTTGAAGTTACTGTCGGTGAGTTTCGGGAGTTTGTAGATTCTATGAAGTATGAAACCGTCGTGGAAAAATATGGAACATGTAGTGTTTTTGAGAATAAAGTGTTATTAAAAAATCAGAAAGATTATTCCTGGAAATCAATCAATTTTGACCAGACAGATAATCATCCTGTAACATGTATAAGCTGGTTTGACGCAGTTGAATATTGTAACTGGTTAAGCGAAAAACATGGATTGGAAAAGTGTTATAACATAGAAAAAAAGACCTATTCAATCAATGTAGAATGCAACTGGGAAGCTAATGGGTACAGACTTCCGACAGAAGCCGAATGGGAATATGCAGCTCGCGGCGGCAAACTCAGCGGAGGCCATCGTTACGCAGGTACTTCTGATGACGCTTTATTGCACAGATATAGCAATTATTCTGGCGACAAAGATAGCGTTAACCATACCTCCAGTGTGGGCAGTTTTCAGCCAAATGAGATCTTTTTATATGATATGTCAGGAAATGTGTCTGAATGGTGTTGGGATAAGTCAGGTGTCGACAGGAAAATCAGCCCGGTCGAAAATCCCAAAGGAAGTGATTTGTCATACAGGCAGGAAAGGGTTATAAAAGGGGGAAATTGGACTACCTTTTTGATGGTCATGGAGGTTAGCCGTCATCAGTATTCTCTCCCGATAAATGGGTATTCTCATATAGGGTTTAGGCTTTGTCGGAAGGTGGAGTAAAATTCCTGTACACTTTTTAAAACCTCTCACAGATGGCACAAATTCCACGGATAAATAATTAACCCAAAAAACATCAATGGAAATAATTGAAGAAATAATCCCAATCAAAATCTATCAAAAGATGAGAATGGATTGTGGGTTGTCTCCTAAAACAATGAGGAATGAGTATGAGATTTCTGTTAAAAACTCAAATTATTTATTCGTTGTCATCCACAATCGAATCGTGTTATCATCAACATCTTTAATGCTTCCTACAAAATTTCCACCACCTAAATCCATCAATGGATGTTGCATGGAGAGGTTGTGTTGCGAAACGAACTGCTCAATATCATCTACCGAAAATGATGGGACATAAGCGTTTTTCACATTTTCGTTTTTCTTGCCTTTCAGGATCGCATAATGTATGCCTTCAAAATCACACTCCCAATGCTCGGGCAGATTCCCGTGAGAATTTAGTTCGAGGGGAATACCCATGATATTCCTGTAAAATGTAGCTAATCTATCTGGATTTGGGGATGACATAATCAACCCTGACATTCGGTTAACTTTAATATTGTTCATTTTTAAATCATTTATGTTGTATTAATATCCAAAGTAAATCATTTATAATATAAATCACAAATGTTTTATTAGATATTTTTTTGCATCATATATGTTGTATATTTGATGCATGAATAAAACAGCAGAATTAGTAAATCAATGGGTAGCATTTGAAGCAGAACATCCTGATTCAGACCTGCAGGATTTTTTTCGATACCAGTTAATCATGGAAAGAGAAAATGAAAATGGTCAGAAATTTTTAGGAGGGATAGTTCCTCCTATGCCTGATCAGATTCTTGCCAAGGTAATGGGCCGGATTATCAAGCTATATATGCTTTATGCTAATAAACTGTTGAAAGATGAAGATCTGGGCAGTTTTGATGAGTTTCTATATCTTAACAATATTGAAAACCTTGAAAAACCTAAAAAAATAGATGTTATAAACGCCAATTTCAATGAATTATCTTCTGGCCTGTTGATTCTGGAGAGATTAAAGAAAAAAAACTTGCTAGCTGATAGTCCCGACCCTGATGACAAAAGGTCCAGGCTTATTTCTCTAACCACAGAGGGGAAAGAAAAGTTATACAATTGTTATAAACTACTTGGCAAATTGAACCAGGTAATTTTTAAAGAAATGAAAGCAGACGATATTCTGCTATGCATAAAACTTCTGAAACCTATTGAAATCAAATTTTCAAATCAGGCTATTTCGGATAAGAAACTCAACTTTGATGAAGTCTATAAAAGGGAAATAGAAGAGGAATAGGGAAATACACGATTTCCCTGTTAGGATGAGAATCCCATATTTATTTCTATAAAAAATCCTGATTTAGAAAAATAAGATCAACTTAGCCCCTATCCAATCACTCACACCCCAACCCGATTCTGCATCTCAGGCAATAATTCCCCTAAATTGTCAGACTGATTATAAGCCCCCCAATCTCCGGCAATAGGCGCATATCGCATGTGCTCAGGTATACCAAAAGCATCAATCAAAGGAATCGCGTAAGGAGCCAATTCTTCACATAACTCTCTCCCGAGTTCAGGTACTTTTCTCGCCATACGACGAGAAATAACCCCTTCAGCTACAAACCAACCCAAATCCTTTTCAATCCAGTCAATCGCGGAAAGTGAAAAAATCAGGGAGAGAATGGGTTTTAAACTTGCTTCACATGTTTCCAGAACATTCAAACAGGTTTCAAAAATCACCCGCTCGGAATATGCCTGGGCCAGCCCCTGAATGAGGTCGGATTCCTCATACATCCAGGTTTCAAAGATGCCTTTGCCTTTTTTCCTGTTATGATTCAGCTTGATCGCCAATTCCGCTAATCGATAAGACTCGCGAACCTTCAACAAGCGAAGCAAAAACTGATGGTCAGACAGATTTCCTGTTAATGTTCCATCAATTGCACGTCGGACGATCGAAGGGAGATAACTGGTAAATCCTTCTTTCGCAATTTCCTTCTTATCGGCTTTCGTCAACACTTCCTTGGCAATTTTCTGCATCAAAACGCGATTGTCTCCTTCGGCAGTAATACCTGCATGTGCTCCAATTATTCCTTCTCCAAAACCATTAGCAGCTAAAAATCCCTGACCACCACACCGTTCGCGGCAGGTGGATGATGTACGTTCTGCATGCCAGGAAATTTGGGTTTTCATGACACAACAAAGCAGTAAAACTTCCAGATGGAGGTCTTTATTGGTGTTTAATTCAGCATATTTGTCTTTGGTGAAATTCAGGCCAATATTATAAGCGTATGTTTTAGCTAATAATGGCAGGATTGCGCGTTTTTGCAATTGATAATTCATAATGGGCGTATCACTGACCTTATTGACTCCCACGGCCAGACGAGAACTCGCATAACGAATGGCTGTATCCAGAGAAACCTTGGCGCTCCCCATTGTCATAGATGCAATACATAAACGTCCGCTTAACAATTGATCTGCCATGCTTAAAAAACGCCCGCGCTTACTTCTGATCGTACTTGTATAGGTTCCATTTGGGGTAATACTCGAAGTTGCATCAAGCATATAATCGCGAGGGATACGAACATGATCAAAACCGATACTGGCATTATCAACGCCATTGATACCAATTTTATACCCCATATCCCAAATGGTCACACCGGGGAGAATATTCATGTTTTCATCCCGGACAGGAACCAAAAATCCATGAACTCCCTCATCTACCCCTTGATTCAATAAGCGTGCAAATACCACTACATAATGCGCATGAATCGCACCATTGGTGATCCAGTATTTGCGAGCCAGGACTTCCGGGGTATGAATAATAAATTCTTCTGTATCTGCATCATAGGTTGCTGTGGTTTGCATTTCAACGGCATTATTTCCGTACCCGAGCTCAGTCAGCCCAAAACAACCCACTGATTCCAGGCTGTCAATGTCGTCTAAAAGAAGATCATGATGTTTTTGAGTCCCATACTTCAGCACGGTTCCGCCAAAGAGGTTAAACTGAACAGTCATTTTCGTGGCAACAGAACCATCCATAATCCCCACCACTTCATGAACCGAAAAAATGCGGTGAGGATTGTTTCTAAAATCAAGGACAGAGATCAAATGATGATCGCATATCTTCTGTAAGCGTTTCAATGCCAACTCCCTTTCCTCATCCATGGAAATATTGAAACGGGGAATAAACAATGGATCTTTAAATAATTCTTTCAGCTGCGAACGTGTTTCGTGATTATCATGCTCC